>NZ_JAGXJK010000016.1:0-68466 GCF_019091605.1 Micrococcus sp. GbtcB5 | reverse complement strand
AGGGCGCCCTTCCCTGCCCCGATTTTCTTCGATGCCCAGTTGATCTGCAGCCCGCACTTCGCGGCGTCGGTGTTCGTCGAGTCACCGGTGAACGCACCCATGACACGGCCCCCGTCGTAGGCAGTGATGATGCCGCCCCGTGCTCGAATGATCTTCGCTGCACAGTAGAGATAGCTCTTGTACACCTCCGCAGCGAACCAGTCCCTGTGACCCTTGACCATCTTCGTCGACGACGCAAGATCCGCGTAGAGGACGGTTGCGTCGAGCTCGACCGCAAGGTTCTTCAGCGGCAGGTCATCGGCGTCGGGCACTTTCTGGCCCGCGCGACGCTCCCACTGCTGGTCGACGGTCTTCTGGACGTACGCGTCCAGTTCATCTTTCAGACTCATGTCGAGCCTCCTCCCCCGCGCCCACTCTAACCGTTCGTTTGATCAGCTTGGTCGATGGGCAGCGTGAAAGGGTCGCAACAATAGGCCTGTTCGCGACCTGTCACTTACGCCAGAGGTTATACGTTGAACCGGAACTCCACCACGTCGCCGTCCTTCATCACGTAGTCCTTGCCCTCCATGCGCACCTTGCCGGCAGCCTTGGCATCAGCCATAGAGCCGGCGGCGACCAGATCATCGAAGCTCACGATCTCCGCCTTGATGAAGCCGCGCTGGAAGTCGGTGTGGATCACGCCGGCGGCCTCCGGAGCGGTCGCGCCGACGGGGATGGTCCACGCGCGCGTCTCCTTCGGACCCGCCGTCAGGTACGTCTGCAGGCCGAGGGTGGAGAAGCCCACGCGAGCCAGCTGGTCCAGCCCGGACTCGTCCTGCCCGGCCATCTCCAGCATCTCGGCGGCCTCCTCCGCGGAGAGCTCCACGAGGTCGGACTCGAGCTTGGCGTCCAGGAACACGGCGTCGGCGGGGGCCACCAGATCGCGCAGCTCCTGCTGCTTGGCCTCGTCCCCCAGCACACCCTCGTCGGAGTTGAACACGTAGATGAACGGCTTGGCGGTGAGCAGGCTCAGCTCCCGCAGCCGGTCCATGTCCAGCTTGTCCTTGTCCTTCGCGGCGAAGATCGTCTCGCCCCGCTCCAGCACCGCGAGCGCGGCCTTGAGCGCCTCGAGGTCGGCGGGCTCCTTCTTCTTGCCCTTGACTTCCTTCTCGACGCGCGGGATCGCCTTCTCCACGGTCTGCATGTCCGCGATGATCAGCTCGGTGTTGATGGTCTCCATGTCCGAGGCCGGGTCCACCTTGCCGTCCACGTGGACGACGTCGCCGTCGTCGAACGCGCGCACCACCTGGGCGATCGCGTGGGCCTCGCGGATGTTCGCCAGGAACTGATTGCCCAGGCCCTCCCCCTCGGAGGCGCCCTTCACGATGCCGGCGATGTCCACGAAGGACACCGTGGCCGGCAGGATGCGCTCGGAGCCGAAGATCTCGGCCAGCTGGGGCAGCCGCTCGTCCGGCAGGTTCACCACGCCCACGTTCGGCTCGATCGTCGCGAACGGGTAGTTCGCCGCGAGCACGGTCTGGCGCGTCAGCGCGTTGAACAGGGTCGACTTGCCCACGTTGGGCAGTCCCACGAATCCGATAGTCAAAGCCACAGTCCGGCAGTCTACCGGCGGGCCCACCGCGGCGGAGGCGTCCCGCACCGGCCCCGTTCCGTGGGCAGAACCGGCAGCCCCGCCCGCTCCGTGGGCAGAAAGCGCGCTCTCCCCTGTTCCGGGGGCAGAACCGGCAGGGTTTTCGCTTCCGGGGGCAGAAACCTTCGCTCTCCTGCCCACGGAACCCAGAGGCCCGGCGGCCACGGGGCCCGGCAGCCCCAGCCCCCCGCCCCCACGCGCCCACGGAACCCAGAGACCCGCAGCACCCAGCACGCATCCCCGCCCAGATGACCGATCCGTAGTGTGGACGGGCCGCCCAGACCCCGACGAGAGGAAGCACACCTGTGTCTGCCGACCAGAGGACGACAGCCGAGACCGCAGGGCCACCGGGTCCACCCCACGCCAAGGTCCGCGGCACCGTGCGCCTGCGCTCCAACGACTACTGGGACAAGCCGGCCGTGGACCCGCGCTACTTCACCGACCCGGAGGGCCATGACGTGGCCGTCGCGGTGGCCGGCATCTGACTGGCCCGGGAGATCGTCTCCCAGCCGGCGATGGCAGAGTGGGCCGGCCGGGAGCTCGCCCCGGGCGTGGAGGCGCAGACCGATGAGGAGATCGCCGACTACGTGCGCCGCACCCACAACACCGTGTACCACCCGGTGGGCTCGGTGCGCATGGGCGCCGACGACGACGCCATGAGCCCCCTGGACGCCCGCCTGCGCGTCAAGGGCGTGACGGGTCTGCGCGTGGCCGACGCCTCCGTGATGCCCGAGCACGTGACCGTGAACCCCCAACATCACGTGCTTCATGATCGGCGAGAAGGCGGCACAGCTGATCCTGGCCGACCGCGCCTGACCACCACGCGGAAGCGGCGGGCCCCCGGTGGGGGCCCGCCGCATCTGCGTTCGGGGGAACGGGCCGCGCGCCGGTCACGCCGGCCACGGCTCCGTCAGAGGGCGATCACTCGCCGGAGGCCTCGGCGGCGGAGCCCTCCACGTCCTCACCCTCTACGGCCTCGCCCTCCACCTGGGCGGCGGAGCCGGTGTGCTTGACCTGGATCTTGCGCGGCTTGGCCTGCTCGGCCACCGGGATGGTCAGCAGCAGCACGCCGTCGCTGTAGTCGGCCTCGATCTTGTCCAGGGCCAGGCCCTGGCCGAGGTTGAGCTGGCGGGCGAAGGTGCCGGCCGGACGCTCCTTGGTGAGCCAGCGACGGTCCTCCCCGGCGGGGGCCTCCTTGCGCTCGGCGCGGACGGTGAGCGTGCGCTCCTCGACGTCCACGTCGATCGAGCTCGGGTCCACGCCCGGCAGCTCCACCTCGGCGACGAACACGTCGCCCTCGCGGTAGAGGTTCATGGGCATGGAGGCGGCGCCGGAGGTGCGGGCGAAGCCGGTCATCAGGCGCTCCATCTCGCGGAACGGATCAATGGGACGAGCCATGGTCGATCACTCCTCATGCAGGGCGGGCCGCTCCGGTTGAGCGGCGACTGTCCTGTGCAACGCCGTCCCCCCACGGGGTATTCCACGGAGTTGAGTCAGTCCCGCTCAACCCTGTCCAGGGCGGTCCGGAACGCGGCCTCCGCCGTCTCGCCGTACGGCACGAACAGCACCTCGTCCACGGTGCCGCCCACCTCGTCCGCCATCGCGTGGCAGGTCTCGACGGCGATCCGCGCCGCGTCCTCCATGGGCCAGCCGTAGATCCCCGCGGAGATCGCCGGGAACGCGACCGTCCGGGCGCCGAGCCCGGCCGCCACTCTCAGGGACTCGCGGTAGCACGAGGCGAGGGTGTCGGACTTGTCGATCGTCTTGGCCCACACCGGGCCCACCGTGTGGATGACCCAGCGCGCGGGCAGGCGCCCCGCCGTCGTCGCCACGGCCTGCCCGGCGGGCAGCCCCTCCGGCAGGTCGGTCTCGCGCAGGCGGCGGCATTCGGCCAGGATCTCGGGGCCGCCGCGCCGGTGGATGGCGCCGTCCACGCCTCCACCGCCGAGCAGGGTGGAGTTGGCGGCGTTGACGACGGCGTCCGCGTGCGTGGCCGTGATGTCCCCGGGGGCGATGGTCAGCTGCATGTGCTCACGCTAGGCACGGGTGGGCGCCGTCGGACAGGGCCGGTAGCCTCGGCCCCATGAGCACCCCGACGCCCACCGGACCGACCCCCACGCCTCCCGGCGGCGAGCTGCTGCCGCTGATCAGCCTCGCGGTGGAGCACGTGTTCGACACGCTCGGCCGGCAGTCCGTGTTCGCCCCCACGATCCTCGCCGTCACCGCCGACGGCCAGCGCGGCATGTGGGAGCACCCGGACCTCGAGCCCGAGCAGGCGGCCGCCACGGTCGCGAAGATCAGCCCGCGCCCCACGCGGGCGGTGGCCGTGTTCGACGGCGAGATCGAGACGGCCGACGGGCCCCGCCCGGCCGTCGCGGTGGAGGCCTTCGACGCCGCCGCCCTGGCCTCGACCCGCATGGTCTTCCCGTATCTGCCCGGCGTGGCCGCGGCGGGCATCGCCGCCCGCGTGGACGGCGACCCGCAGGTCGTGGCCAACGGCCCCAACCCGCTCTTCGGCTGAGCCGACCACCACGACGACGGCGCGCCGCGGCCTAACGTGTCCATGCGGCCTGCGAGGGTGGGGGCATGGAGACCCTCAGCCTGCTGCTCGCCCTCATCCTCGGACTCGTGCTGGGCGCCCTGGTGGGCGCGTGGCTCATGTGGCGCCGGGCGGCCGGCGGCGGTGAGGAGGCCCGCCGGGCCCAGGCCGAGCTGGCCGCGCTGCGCACCGAGCACCAGGGGGCGCGAGAGGAGCTCGCGGCCGCCCGGGCGGAGCAACGGGCGCTCACGGCCGCGCGCGCCGAGGACGCCGAACGCCAGCGCGCGGAGTCCCAGGTGATGTCCACGCTCGCCCCGCTGGGCCAGCGGCTGGCGGCGCTCCAGGAGCAGGTGAGCGTGCTGGAACGGGATCGGGCGTCCCAGTTCGGCCGGCTCGGGGAGCAGCTCCGCGCCGCCGCGGCCACGGACCGTGACCTGCTGAACCAGACCACGTCGCTCATGGCCACGCTCAAGTCCACCTCCGCGCGGGGCCACTGGGGCGAGGCGCAGCTGCGGCGGGTCGTCGAGGCGGCGGGCATGCTCCACCACGTGGATTTCACGGAGCAGGCCACGCTGTCCGGCAAGGACGGCGAGCGCCTCCGCCCGGACCTCGTGGTGTCCCTGCCCGGCGGCAAGGCCATGGCCGTGGACGCCAAGGCCCCCATCGGGGACGCGCTGGCCGCCGAGGCCCTCGCGGACGAGCCCGGCGAGGAGGCGTACGAGCGGCGCCAGGCGCTGGCCGCCCAGCACGCCGCGGCCGTGCGCCGCCACGTGGACCAGCTCTCCGCGAAGTCCTACTGGGCCGGCCTCGAGCACTCCCCCGAGCTGGTCCTGTGCTTCCTGCCCGCCGAGTCGCTCCTGGCCGCGGCCCTGGATGCGGACCCCGGGCTGCTGGACCACGCGTTCTCGCGGAACGTCGCGCTCGTCGCCCCCGTCTCCCTCCTGACCGCCCTGAAGTCCGTGGCCTATGCCTGGCGGCAGGACACCCTGGCCGAGAACGCCCACACCGTGGTGGCCAGCGCGAAGGACCTCTACGAGCGCCTCGGCACGCTCGGCACCCACCTGGACCGCATGGGCGGCTCCCTCAAGACCACCGTGGACCGCTACAACCAGCTCGTCGGCAACGTCGAATCGCGCGTGCTCCCCGCCGCCCGGCGCCTCCGCGACGCCGACCCGGGCCTGGCCCCCACACCGGACATCCGCACGCTCGAGTCCGCGCCCCGGCCCCTGGCCGCCCCGGAACTGGTCGCGGGCGTGGAGGAGGACGAGCTGCGCCGTCGTCGGGCGGAGTCGGCGCGGGAGGCGTGAACGGGGCCGCACGGGGGCCGGGCGGGTGGGCCGTCGCCGAGATGGGGTCGCCTTCTGGTGATCCAGATCACTTGATACGGTGAAACTCACAGAGAATTGCCAGGCCGCGCCGAGGGCCTGACTTGATGAGGAGGCCCCGTGGAGTCCCGATCGACCCCCCCGCCGAGCAACGTCAACGAGCACGTCTCCCGCTTCAACCCCCGAGCGGCCGCCCAGGAGTTCGAACACGAGCTCTCCCCGGGCATGCGTGACGAGCCGCTGACCGGCGGCGAGAACGTCAAGCGCATCATCGGCCTCGTGGCCGGCCCCCTGCTCGCCGTCGCCCTGTTCCTGCTGATGCCGGGCGACCTCGGCGTCTGGCCCCGCCTCGTCGCCGCCACCGCCGTGCTCATGGCCGTGTGGTGGATGACCGAGGCCCTGCCCATCCCCGCCACCGCCCTGCTGCCGCTCGTCGTCTTCCCGCTCGGCGTGCCCGCCGAGGAGTCCGACGGCGGCATCACCTTCGACGCCGTCGGCGCGAGCTACGGCAACAACATCATCTTCCTGTTCATGGGCGGCTTCATGCTCGCCCTGGCCATGCAGCGCTGGAACCTGCACCGGCGCATCGCGCTCGGCGTCCTGACGTTCATGGGCGCCAGGACCGTGAACCTCGTCCTGGGCTTCATGATCGCCACCGGGTTCATCTCCATGTGGGTGTCCAACACCGCCACCGCCGTGATGATGCTCCCCATCGGCGTGTCCATCCTCGTGCTCGTCCAGCGCTACGGCACGGACGACGCCCTGACCGCGGACGAGACAGCAGACCGGGCCGACCGCCCCGACGCGCCCGCGTCCGGCGAGGCCCCCACGCAGGCCGAGATCCGCTCCCTCACGAAGACGAACTTCGGCACCGCGCTCATGCTCGGCATCGCCTACGCCGCGTCCATCGGCTCGCTCGGCACCATCATCGGCACCCCGCCCAACACCCTGCTCGCGGGCCACATGGCCGCCGAGCACGGCGTGGAGATCGGCTTCGGCCAGTGGATGCTGGTCGGCGTGCCGATCGCCGTCGTGCTGCTCTTCGCGTGCTGGTTCCTGCTCACCCGCGTGCTGTTCCGCCCGGAGATCGACGAGGTCCCCGGCGGCCGCGACCTGATCGCCACCGAGCTGGCCCGCCTCGGCCGCATGAGCGCCCCCGAGGCCAAGGTCCTCGCCGTCTTCGTCCTCGCCGCGCTGGCCTGGATCACCGTGCCGCTGATCTCCGAATACGTCCTGGACCTGGAGTCCCCGCTGCTCTCGGACGCGGCCATCGCCATCGTCGTCGGACTCATCCTGTTCCTCCTGCCGGCCGGTGGCGGGGCCGGGCGCGGCGTGCGCCTGCTCGACTGGGAGGCCGCGAAGGAGCTGCCGTGGGGCGTGCTCCTGCTATTCGGCGGCGGCCTGGCCCTGTCCGGTCAGTTCTCCAAGTCGGGCCTGTCCACGTGGCTCGGTGAGCAGGTCAAGGGCCTCGGCGACATCCCCGTGTGGGTGCTCGTGGTGATCGCCGCCGTCGGCATCCTGCTGCTGACCGAGATGACCTCGAACACGGCCACCGCGGCCACGTTCCTGCCCGTCGCCTCCGGCGTGGCCCTGGGCACCGGCGTCGCCCCGCTCATGCTGGCCGCGCCCGTCGCCCTCGCCGCGACCTGCGCGTTCATGCTGCCCGTGGCCACCCCGCCGAACGCCATCGCGTACGGCTCCGGCTACGTGACCATCGGCCAGATGGTGAAGGGCGGCGTGTGGCTGAACATCATCGCCGTCGTGCTGATCTCCATCGCGTCGATGACCCTGCTCGTCTGGGTCTTCGGGCTCTGAGTCCCTGACCACCCGCCGGCCCGGAACGCCGAGGCCCGGGCACGCCGAGGCCCGCAGACGCGCCGCTACGCCGGCGTCGTGACGGCGAGTCTGCGGGCCTCAGCGAGGAGACGAGGGGCGCGCTCAGGCCTCGGTGTCGCGGCGACGTCCGCCGAGCGAGCGGGACTCGTCGCCCACCCGCTTGAGTTCGGCGCGCAGCTCCTTGGGCAGGGAGAAGATGATGTCCTCCTCGGCGGTCACCACCTCGTCCACCTGCCCGTAGCCGTACTCGGCCAGCAGCGCGAGCACCTCCTGGATCAGCACCTCGGGCACGGACGCGCCGGAGGACAGGCCCACGGTGGCCACGCCCTCGAACCAGGACTCGTCCACCTGGTTGGCGAAGTCCACGCGCTCGGCGCGGGAGGCCCCGTACTCCGCGGCGACCTCCTTGAGGCGCACCGAGTTCGAGGAGTTCGCCGAGCCCACGATGATCACCAGGTCGCACTCCGGCGAGATCGACTTGATGGCCGCCTGCCGGTTGGAGGTGGCGTAGCAGATGTCGTCCGAGGGCGGGTCCTGCAGGTTCGGGAACCGCTCGCGCAGCACGGAGACGATCTCGAGGGTCTCGTCCACGGAGAGCGTGGTCTGGGAGAGCCAGATCAGGTTGTCCGGGTCCTCCACCTGGACGGTGCGGGCCTCCGCGACGTCGTTGATCACCGTGGTGTGCTCGGGCGCCTCGCCGAACGTGCCCTCGACCTCCTCGTGACCGTCGTGGCCGATCAACAGGATCCGCTTGTCCTGCTTCGCGAAGCGCACGGCCTCGCGGTGCACCTTGGTCACGAGCGGGCACGTGGCGTCGATGGTGCGCAGGTTGCGCTGGGCGGCCTCCTCGACGACGGCCGGGGACACGCCGTGCGCGGAGAACACGGTCAGGGCGCCCTCGGGCACCTCGTCCAGCTCGTCGACGAACACCACGCCACGCTCGGTCAGGGTGTCCACGACGTGCCGGTTGTGGACGATCTCCTTGCGCACGTACACGGGGGCGCCGTGGTGCTCGAGGGCCTTCTCGACGGCGACGACGGCGCGGTCCACACCGGCGCAGTAGCCACGGGGGGCGGCCAGCAGCACGCGCTTCTCACCGGACACGGGCGCGGCCGCCTCCACCTCCTCACGGGAACGACGGACGCGCGGGACCTGCGGCATCCCGAGGCCGACGGCGGACGGACGGGCGGAGACGGAGGGAGCGGACATGCCCTCCATGCTATCGGCCGGGACGCCGACCGGGCCCGGGCTTCGCCGCGGGCTCAGCGCGACGTGACGTCGGCCGCGGTGTGGGAGCGGCCCACCACGGGGGAACCGTCCGCCCGGGCCGCGCGGACCCGGCCACGCCGAGCGACCCCGAGCTCCGCCAGGGCCAGCAGCAGGCCCGCGGCCAGCACGATCCAGCCCAGGGTGGTCAGGGTCTGGGGGTAGGGGGCGACGGCGGCCGCGAACGCCGGGCCCGCGGCCTCCTCCATCTGCTGGACGAACGCGGCCACCCCCGGGGAGGCCCCCTCGGGCGCCGTGAGGTGGACCGCGTCCGGACCCAGACGGGCGCCGCCGATCAGCCCACCGACCAGGGCGACCGCACCCGCCACGGCCACGGCGGGGCCCCGCCGCCGTCGGGGGGCGAGCAGCAGGGCGCCCACGAGCGCCAGCACGGAGGCCGCGGCGGCCCAGCGCCAGTGCGCGGAGGCGTCCACCCAGCGGTGCACGGTGGCCCGATCCGTGCCGTCCAGGGCGTCGATGCGCGCGTCCATGCGCAGCGCGGTGCTGTCCCGCAGCTCCGCGGCGCGGTCGTACAGGGGCGCCAGCAGCGTGTCCGCGGCCCAGTCGCCGACGTCCGCGCCCACGATCGTCTCCAGCAGCGCCTGCCCGGGCAGGTCGAACCGGTCCTCGCGCAGGTCACGTTCGATGTCGCCCAGGGCGGCGGTGATCCCGGACTGCGCGACGGGACCGAACGGGATGGTCACGTCCGCGCCCGAGCCGGGCTCGTCCGCGCCCTGCGGGTCCTCGAGCTGGGCGAGCCAGGCGCGCCGGGCCTCGTCAGCGGTGTCGGACCAGCCCTGCACCACCTGCGGGTCGTCCGCCACGCGCTGGGCCAGCGGGCGCAACAGGTCCTCGGCCGTCTGGGCCAGCGGGCCCGGCACCTGCTCGGGGATGGCGTCGTGCACGACGTCGTCGATCACCCCCGGCACGGCGGCGCGGACCTCGGGGTCCACGGCGACCTGCTCCGTCACCCCGCGCAGCAGCTCCGGGCGGTGCGTCGCCTCGTCGACGAGGGCGCCGGCCGTCGCGAGCACCGCCAGCAGGCCAGCGAGGGCTGCGACGAGGAAGCTGAGGGTGGTGCGCATGAGGTCCTTTCCGTTCCGTTCCGACCCCGTCGAGCGTACTGATCCTGGCCGGAGGTTCCCCGGTCTGAGCGCCCCGACCGGTCCGGCGGCGGCCCCGCGGGACGCCGGGGCGCCGTCTTGCGCGTCCGGCGAGGGCGGTACGGTGGGCCCGTGCCCGGGCGGACCGGGCGCGGACAGGAGGGACCCGGATGGACCAGCCCGTGACCGAGGGCGCCTCGGCGGCGCCGGACGTGCCCGTCTCGGCACCCGCCCGCGCGGGCGAGACCTCCGCCGAGCGGCCGTGGCCCCTGCGCCGGCTCTCCGAGAACCTCAAGGCCCACATCGAGCGCGCCCCCGCCACGTGGATCGAGGGCCAGCTCATCGAGTTCAAGAACAACCGCGGCAACGTCTACATGACCATGCGGGACCTCGAGGAGGAGGTCTCCCTGCCGCTCACCGCCTGGCGGAACGTCGCCATGACCCTGGACGGGACCGTCCAGCAGGGCTCCCGCGTGGTGGCGCGCGTGAAGCCGAACTTCTGGCTCAAGGCCGGGCGCCTGTCCATGAACGTGCAGGAGATGCGCCCGGTCGGCCTCGGCGATCTGCTGGCCCGCGTGGAGCTGCTGCGCCGGGCCCTCGCCGAGGAGGGGCTCACCTCCCCCGCACGCAAACGGCCGCTGCCCCTGCTCCCCCACCGGATCGGGCTCATCACCGGCCGGGACTCGGACGCGAAGAAGGACGTGCTGCGCAACACCCTGCTGCGCTGGCCCGCCGCCGAGTTCGAGATCCGTGAGGTCGCCGTGCAGGGCGCCGAGGCCCCGCGGCAGGTGGCCGCCGCGCTCGCCGAGCTCGACGCCGACCCGGCCGTGGACGTCATCGTCATCGCCCGCGGCGGCGGAGCGCTCGAGGAGGTCGTGCTCCCCTTCTCGGACGAGGCACTGGTGCGCGCCGTGGCGGCGGCGCGCACGCCCGTCGTCTCGGCGATCGGCCACGAGGCGGACCGTCCGGTCCTCGACGACGTCGCTGACCTGCGCGCCTCCACGCCCACGGACGCGGCCAAGCGGATCGTGCCGGACGCGGCCCAGGAGGCCGCGGGACTCGCCGACGCGCGCCTGCGGCTGGCCTCGGCCGTCGAGCGCCGCGTGCGCGCCGAGGCCGAGGGGCTCGCGGCCCTGCGCTCCCGGCCCGTGCTGGCCCGCCCGCACGTGATGGTGGACACCCGGCAGGAGGAGACGGACCGGTGGCGCGAGCGCGGCCGGTCCGCCCTCGGCCACCGGCTCGTCCGCGAGGAGGACGCTCTCACGCAGCTGCGCGCCCGCGTGCGCGCCCTGTCCCCGCAGCGCACCCTGGACCGCGGCTACGCGGTGGTCCAGCACGCCGGACAGGTCGTGCGCGAGGCGGACCAGGTCGCCCCGGACGACCGACTCGACATCCTCGTGGCGGCCGGGCGGATCGCCGCGGACGTCGTCGCGACGCATCGGACCACCCCGACCCCATCCCACGAGAGGACACGACAGGCATGAGTGAACAGGGCATGGAGCAGACGCAGGACGCGGGCCGCCCCAGCGGCGTGGAGGGCTTCACCTCCGCGGACGTCTCGGACGTGGCCCGGATGAGCTACGAGCAGGCGCGCGCCGAGCTGGTGGAGACCGTGGGACGGCTCGAGGCCGGTGGCGCCGGCCTCGAGGAGTCCCTGGCCCTGTGGGAGCGCGGGGAGGCGCTGGCCGACCGCTGCCAGGCCTGGCTCGACGGCGCCCGCGCCCGCCTCGACCAGGTGCGCGGCGAGGCCGCCCCCGACGTCGACTGACCACGCCCCCCCACTTTCGTTCGGGAAACGGCGGCCTCCGCGGCGCTTTCGTTCGGGACACGGCGGGGGCGGGGGCCGACGGCCCCCGCCCCCACGCGGCTCGCTCCCGACGTCGGTCAGGCGGTCTGGTCCTCGTGCTTGCCCTCGCTCAGCTCCTCCACGAGCTTGGCGTTGAAGGCGTCGAGGTCGTCCGGGGTGCGCGAGGTGGTCAGCCCGTTGTCCACGACGACCTCCTCGTCCACCCACTGGGCGCCCGCGTTCTTCAGGTCAGACTCCAGGGACGCGTAGCTGGTCAGACGGCGACCGTCCACGACGCCGGCCTCGATCAGGGTCCACGGGGCGTGGCAGATGGCCGCCACCGGCTTGTGCTGCTCGAAGAAGGCACGCACGAACGCCTGGGCGTCCGTGTCGATGCGCAGGGCGTCCGCGTTCAGGGTGCCGCCCGGCATCACGAGGCCGTGGAAGTCCTCGGCCTTGGCGTCCTTCACCGTGGTGTTCACGTCGAAGGACTCGCCGTGATCCCAGTCGGACTGCATCGCGGTGATGGTGCCGGACTCCGGCGAGACGAGCACGGGGGTCGCGCCGGCGGCGATCACGGCCTCCCACGGGGAGGTCAGCTCGACCTGCTCGACACCGTCGGTCGCGAGGAACGCGACGGTCTTGCCGGTCAGCGGGGCGTTCTGGGCAGCGTTCTCAGTCATGAGTGCACCTTTCGGATCGGGTCCGGCACGCCTCTGCGGCGCCCGGTGTTCCCCCATCAACTCAGTGCGGCCCCGGGCTTGGCAAGGTCCGACCACCACTGCCCCGCTCGTCGCGACGACGGCGGCGCTCAGCCCGCCAGCAGGCGACGGCGGGCGGCCGCGACGTCGAAGTCGGCCTTCGGCCAGTCCAGCCCCATCTCCTGCAGGGTCTCGATGATCAGCTGCTGCACCGCCAGCCGGGCGAACCACTTGCGGTCCGCCGGCACGATGAACCACGGCGCGTCCTCGGTGTCCGTCCGCTCGATCGCGATCCGGTACGCGTCCGTGTACTGGTCCCAGTACGCGCGGTCGTCGAGATCGCTCTCGCTGAACTTCCAGTGCTTCGTGGGGTCGTCCAGGCGGGCCAGCAGGCGCTCGGCCTGCTCCTCCGGCGAGATCCGCAGCATCACCTTGACGATCCGTGTCCCCGCGGCGCGCACGGCCGCCTCGAACTCGCGGATCGCCCCGTAGCGCTCCTCCACCTCGGCCAGCGGGGAGAGCCCGCGCACGCGGTGCACGAGCACGTCCTCGTAGTGGGAGCGGTCGAACACGGAGACCAGGCCGGGCCGCGGCAGATGCGGTCGGATGCGCCACAGGAAGTCGTGGGCGCGCTCCTCCGGGGTCGGCACCTTGAACGCGTGCAGGTGGACGCCCTGCGGGTCCATCGCCCCGATCACGTGGCGCATGATCCCGCCCTTGCCGGCGGTGTCCATGCCCTGCAGGATCACCAGCAGGGACGGCACCTCTCCCACGGGCGCGTCGCGCACCGACTGGGCGAACAGCAGCTCCTGCAGGTCGGCGAGCGCCCGGCCGCGCGCGGCCAGGTCCTTCTTGCCCTTCGCCTTGTCCCCGCCGTAGCCGGGCGTCGCGGCGGCGTCGACGTCGGCCGGGCCCCGGACCTCGTCCCCGCGGCGGGCGGCGAACAGCTCCCGCGCGGGGGCGTCGAAGACGCCGTCGTCGTCGGTGGCGCGGGCGGGCCGGCCCGCCGCGGTGGCCGGGGTGTCAGCCATGGCGCTCCCTCCAGTCCTCGAGGAAGTCCTCGAGGCGGTCCAGGGCCACGTCCAGGTCCTTCACGCTGGGCAGCGTGACGAGCCGGAAGTGGTCGCTGTGCGGGTAGTTGAACGCCCCGCCGTGCGAGACGAGGATCTTCTTCGCCCGCAGCAGCTCGATGACGAACGCCTCGTCGTCGTCGATCGCGTAGACCTCCGGGTCCAGCCGCGGGAACAGGTAGAGGGCGCCGTGGGCCGGCTGCACGGACACGCCGGGGATGGCGTTCAGGCGGTCCTGGGCGAGGTTGCGCTGCTCGAGCAGCCGGCCGCCGGGCAGGACGAGGTCGTCGATGGACTGGTAGCCGCCCAGTGCCACCTGGATGGCGTGCTGCGCGGGCACGTTGGCGCACATCCGCATGTTGGCCAGCAGGGTCAGGCCCTCGAGGAAGTCCGCGGCCCGGTGCTTCGGCCCGGACACGGCCACCCAGCCGGAGCGGTAGCCCGCCACCCGGTACGCCTTGGACAGGCCGGAGAACGTCAGGGTGAGCACGTCGTCGGACAGGCCGGCGGCGTTGATGTGGCGGGCGCCGTCGTAGGTGATCTTCTCGTAGATCTCGTCCGCCATGAGGACGAGGTGGTGGCGGCGGGCCACGTCCACGATGCCCTGCAGCACGGCGCGGGAGTAGACCGCGCCGGTGGGGTTGTTCGGGTTGATCAGGACGATGCCCTTGGTGCGCTCCGTGACGAGGGACTCGATGTGCTCGAGGTCGGGCTCCCAGCCCTCCTCCTCGACGCAGCGGTAGTGCACCGCCCGGCCCCCGGCCAGGGTGGTGGCGCCGGTCCACAGCGGGTAGTCGGGCGAGGGGACGAGGATCTCGTCGCCGTCGTCGACCAGGGCCTGCAGGACCATCGTGATCATCTCGGACACGCCGTTGCCGATGAACACGTCGTCCACGCCGATGTCCCGGATGCCCCGGGACTCGTAGTACTGCGAGACGGCGGTGCGCGCCGAGTAGATGCCCTTGGAGTCCGAGTAGCCCTGCGCGTGCGGCAGGTGCTGGTGCATCGCCGCCAGGACGGCGTCCGGCGCCTCGAAGCCGAACGGGGCCGGGTTGCCGATGTTCAGCTTCATGATCCGGTGGCCCGCGGCCTCCATCCGCTGCGCCTCCTCCAGGATGGGGCCGCGCACGTCGTAGCGGACGTTCAGCAGCTTGGCGGACTGGCGGATCTGGCGGGGACGCGGGGTGGGCATGCCCCCATCATGGCACCCCCCGGGCGGTGTGCATCACAGTGGCGGTCATGCGACGAGGGCCGGCGCCCCTCCCTCGCGCGAGCTCAGAACCAGGAGCCGCGGGGCACGAACCAGTCCTCGGGCGCGTCCTCCAGGCCATGGTCCACCAGCCAGTACTGCGCGGCCTCGGCGGGCGGGAGCGGGTCGTCGCCCGTGGTGAGCCGTTCGAGTTCCCGCAGGCCGTCGCCGTCGAGGGCGGACATCACCTCGGCGATGCGCCGTTCGGCGTCGTCGTCCAGCGTCGCGGCGGAGCCGACGGCGGTCAGCCGCCCCTCGGGGAGCACGCGGCCGTCGTCCTCGAGCGGGACGAGCGTGCTCGCGTCGATCTCCGGATCCGTGCCGGTCAGCAGCGCGACCTGGGCCTCGTCCGCGACGACGGCGGCGGTCGGGTCCTCGGTGTCGGCCAGCCAGGTCTCGGGGCGGCAGCCGGCGAGCCGGTCCAGGCGGGTGCGCAGGGCCGCGTCCGCGTCCGCCGCGGCGGTCAGGGCCGGGGGTGCGACGGCGGTGAGCGACTCGCACCGGCCGTTGAGGTCCGTGATCGACTCGAGCTCGAGCCGGGCCGCGGTGGTCTGGGTGACGGCCGCGGTCAGGCGCAGCACGCCCGCCGACGAGGACAGCGCCGTCGGGGCCTCGGCCTGCGGCGTCCCCGCCGCGGCCGTCTCCTCGGCGAGCAGCGTCTCGAGGACGCGCCCGGCCGCCGGGGCGTCCGCCGCGGGGTCGCCGACGGGCAGCGCGGTGGGGCTCGGGGCGGCGGTGGAGGCGGTGGCCGAGGGGGTGGGCACGGTGCCCGTGGACGTGCCGGCCTCCGTCCCGGTCGGCGTCGGCGTGGGCGTCGGCGTGGGCGGGGACGGCAGCGCCGCTGCGGGGTCGGCGGCGGCGGCCAGGGCCAGGGTGTCCACGACGGCGACCGTGTCCCCGCCGGCGGCGGACCACGCGGGCTGTTCCACGGCGACGCCGTCCTCGTCCGCCACGGCGTGGCCGTGCAGGCGCAGGTGACGGGCCAGGACCGCCGCGACGGCGGCCTCCAGGCCCTCGCCGCCGTGCACGACCGTGATCGGCGCGCCTGACGCCGAGGGCGTCGGCGGGGCGTCCGCCTGCGGCGCGCACGCCCCCAGGGCCAGCGACAGCACGAGGGCGGAGGCGGCGAGGGCCGCGGGGCGGCTCACGCGGCCACCCCGGCACGGGCGAGCGCCTCGGTGACCCAGGAGGCGGTGCGCAGCCCGCTGAGCTCCGCGAGGTCGAACCAGCGCGCGTCCGTCGAGGATCCCCCGACCTCAGGGCGCAGGACGCCGCCCGTGATGCGGGCGGTGTAGAGGACCTGCACGGTGAGCAGCGGCAGCGGCTCGCCCCGCAGGCGCTTCTCCGCCGGGATCGTCCCGGTCGTGACGCCCAGCAGGCCCGTGAGCTCGGCGGTGTGGCCGGTCTCCTCCCAGACCTCGCGCAGGCACGCCTCCTCCGGGCTCTCGCCGAGCTCGATGCCGCCACCGGGCAGCGTCCACTGCAGGAACTCGGGCCCCTGCCACGAGCTGAGCAGGACGCGGCCGCCGTCCACGATCAGGGCGTAGGCGCCGGCGCGCGTCTGGAACGGGCCGGCGGGGTGCACTCCGGCGGCATCCGGGGCGGCGGGGGTGGTGCTCATGGCTGCGGGCTCCTGGCGGCGGTGGGACGGCCCGCGGCGGGCGACGCCGGGGCCCGGCCAGTCTACGAGCACCGCCCACCGCGAACAGCGGCACGCTCCACCGACCCGCGCCCTAGGCTGGAGGACCACCCCCGTCCCACCCCGGAAGGAGCAGCGCCCGTGGACACCCCGCAGGACCCGCCCCGCCGGGACGGCCCCTCCGGCGGCCCCGTGGAGCCGACCGTCGACGCCGCCCTGGACCGGGTGCGCGCCCTGCTCCGGCAGGCCCGCGGCACCGCCGCGCCGGACGCCCCGACCGCCCTGGACGCCCGCGGCTGGTGGGAGCTCTCCCTCGAGGCCGCGCTGCGCGACGAGCCCCGGGAGTCCGCCCGCCTCGCCGACTCCGGACTCGCCGCGCTCGTGCCCGGTCAGGACGACGTCCGCCTCGCCCTGCTGCGGGCGCTCGCCGTCGCCGCGGGCCAGGTCGGGGACGAGGCCGCCCTGACCCGCTGGGTGGAGGCCCGGGCGGCGCTGCTGCGCCACCTCGGCAGGCCCCGGCAGGCCGGGCTCGAGTCCCAGCTCGGCGCCGCCCTCGTGCGCGATCCGGACACGGTCGAGGCGGCGGTGCTGGCCGGCGTCGTGGAGGACGAGCCGGGCACTCCCGGCGAGGACCCCGGGGACACCGTCCTGCCCGAGGCCGCCCTGGCCCTGGCCGTGCACCGCGTGCACACCGGGGACCTGGACGCCGCGCTCGAGCTGACCCGCCGCGTCATCGCCGTCCTGGGCGGGCTGCGCGCGGCCGGTGCCCTGCTGCCCACCGGCTCGTGGTCCAGCGCACATCTGCTGCTCGCCCGGCTGCACCTGTGGCGGGGCGAGCACGCCGAGGCGGACGCGGCGGCCGCCGTCGTCACCGCGCTGCCCGCCGCCCGGGCCGTCCTGGCCTCCGCCACCACGGTGCGGGCGATCGCCGCCCACGAACTGGACCGTCCGACGGCGGCCCTCGACCTGGCACTCGAGGCCGCGGAGCGGATGGCCTCGGTCGGGCTGCGGCGCGGCGCCGCCTCCGCGGCGGCCCTGGCCGGGCGCGTGGCCGGCGACCTCGACGGGTACGAGGAGGTCGCCGTGGCCGCGTGGGAGCTGGCCTCCGTGCACGCGGAGAAGGCCGAGGCGCCGGAGGCCTCGAGCCTGAGCTACTGGTGGGCGCACCAGCTCGTGCTCGCCGGCCGCGCCGACGAGGCCGAGCCCCTGCTCGCCCGGCTGGTGCGCCGCGAGGCCACCCACGGCCGGGACGTCGAGCAGGCCCGTGCCCTCGTGGACCTCGGCCACGCCCACCACGACCAGGACCGCGCCGAGAACGCGCTGCCCCTGTGGCGGGAGGCGGCCGGCCTGTTCGAGGCCCACGGCCAGTGGGAGGACGCCGCGCGCACGCTCCTGGCCGCCGGCGCCCTCGTGAACCGCGAGCGCGACGAACGCACCCGGCCCGCCGCCCTCGACCTGTTCGAGCGGGCGGTCGCGGCCGCGCGCCAGGCGGTGGACGAGGACCCGGCGGTGCTGCCGGCCGCGCTGCACGCGCACGGGTACCTGCTGTGCGAGTCCGGCCAGGCGGAGGGCCTCGACCTCCTCGAGGAGGCGCTCGCCCTCGTGCGGGACGCCGGCGCCGACTGGCAGGTGGCCGACTACACGGACACCCGCGCCCGGGCCCTGTGGTCGCTCGAGCGGGGGCCGGAGGCGATCGCCACCGCGCTGCAGGCCGCCGACCTGTTCACCGCCGCCGGGGACCGCGAGGGCGCCGCGCAGGCCGAGCTCTTCGCCGCCTACGTGGTGGCCGAGGACGGCAGCCCCGAGCAGGCCGCGACGCTCTTCCGCCTGGTGTGCGACTCCACCGACTCCCCGCTCGTGCGCCTCGGCGCGCTCACGGGCCTGCACCAGTGCCTGTCCACCCTCGGTGACCACGACGGCGCCGCGCGCGTCCGGGACGAGCTCGACGCGCTCCGGGAGGGGCTCGGCGCGGACTGACCGCCGCTCGAGGCGGCGGCCCGGCCCGACGGTGGCGGCCGCCGACGCGGGTCAGAGGCCGACGCGGGCCAGGGCGGCGTCGGCGGCGGCCCGGCGGGCGGCCCGCACGGCGCGGGGCGCGGTCGGCTGCGCCGCGAGGGCGGCGAGGACGATCGCGACGCGGGCGGCCAGCGCCACCTCGTCGACCTGGGTGCGGACGTGGCGTCGGAACCGTTCGGCCACAGCCCGCAGCGCGGCGCCGCCGACGCCGAGGTCCGCGGCGCCCGCCTCGAGGTGGGCGATCAGGACGGCCCAGTCGTCCACGCGGTGTCCCATGCCCAGGTCGTCGGCGTCCAGCACGCCGGTGATCCGCTCCCCCGCCGCGTCCACGTGCAGGTTCCCCGGGTGCAGGTCGCCGTGCACGGGCACGCGTGGGCCGGGGTCCCCGGCCGCGAGCGCCGCACGGAGCCGGTCGGCGCGGGCGGCGGCCTCGTCCTGGGCCTCGGGGTCCAGCACGACGGCGGCCCACGTGGCGTGCTCGAGCAGGACGGCGGGTCGGCCGGCGTCCGCGCCGGCGCCCCCGGCCGCCCCGGCCGTGCGGCCCGCCGGGCCGGGGGGCTCCTCGGGCACCGGCGGGAGCCGGTCCAGCAGCGCGGCGACCCGCGCGGGGTCGAGTGCGGCGGCCTCGGGCCCGGCCAGCAGCGCCCGCCAGGGCAGGCCCGGCACGCTCGCGAGCGGGAGCACCCCGTGCTCCGGCTCCGCGAGGACGGCGGGCACCGACACCCCGGCCGCCCCCGCCGCGGCCATGCGCCGGGCGACCCGTGCGGCGCGCGCGGGCGGGAGCACCTTCAGGAACGTGCGGGCCACGACGCCGTCGTCGCCGGTCGCCTCGACGGCCAGGACCGCCCGGTCCCGCGGCCGGTAGCCGCGCCACGTGAGGCGGGCCCGGCCCGGCGCCGTGCCGAGCAGGTCCCCGAGCGCATCCGGGTCGACGGTCAGCGCGAGGCCCGGCAGGGCGGGGTCGGCGGGGGCCCACCACCACAGGGTGCCGTCCTCCAGGATTCCGCGCTCGCCCAGGACGGGCGGGCACGCCGCGGCAGGGGTGGCGGGGTGTCGGGGGTCGCAGGCGAGGACGAGGGTGCGGGATCGCACGCGGGCGTCGCCGGCGCGTCCGGTCATCACGTCCAGGTCCAGGACGCGCGCGAGCCGACGTCCCCGCTGCAGGTGCAGGGCGTCGGCTCGGGTGCGCAGCCAGCGCTCGCCCGACGCGCGGACGGCCTGGCGCGCGGCGGCTCGGTCGATGCTCACGGGCGCGCCCGCCCGGCCGGGCTCAGCCGGCCCGGCGCCGCGCCAGGACGTTGTCCAGGTCCAGGGCGGCGATGTCCTGCTCGGCGGCGGCGCTGATCTGGTCGTCCGCCGTGCGCGCGGCGTCCTGCAGCCGGGTGTCCGCGCCGGTGGGGGCGGGGGTCTCGAGCGGCGCCGGCAGGGGGCGGGCCATCTCCGGGGCGTCCAGGTAGGTGGGGCGCGGCACCGCGGGGATGGTCACGGCGCGGTCCGCTGCGGGGGCGGCGGAGGAGGCGGTCACCACCACGGGCTCGACCCGGGGTGCGGCGGGCGCGGCCGGACGCGGCGCCTCGGTCTCGAAGGCCAGCACGGTCTCCAGCACGCGGCGGTCCCGCTCGGGGTCAGCCGCCGGGGCCTGCCGCTCCTCGGCCACCGGGGCGGTGGAGCGCGCCGGGACGACGACGGCGGCGGGCCGGGCACGACGGGTGCGGTCGCGGACCGCGAGGGCCCGCAGGCCGGCCAGCCCGGCCACGGCGAACAGGAGCGACCAGCCGGCCAGGGACAGCGTGCCCGCGCCGAACGCCGCGGCGAGACCGGCCACGAGGAACACAAGCAGGGCCACGAGGGCGGCGAGGAACAGCGCCGTGCGCCCCCACCGGATGTGCAGGCCGGCCCGGCCGCGAGCGGTGCGCGCCGCGTCCGCGGCGGCGCTCAGGCGGCCCGAGAACCGGGCGGTCAGGGCACGGACGGCGGGCGAGCTCTGCAGGCGGTGCATGAAGGACCTCGGCATCGACGGGCGGGCGGGGGCGGACGCGAGACGATGGCGGCGCAGCACGAGCCGCCAGGCCAGGAAGGCCACGAGGGCCACGATGACCAGCGACGCGCTCACCCGGGCGTCGGCCAGCGCGTCGAGCGCGGCCTGCACGGCCCTCGTCGGCGCGGTGGTCTCGTCCATGCGGTCAGCCTAGCGCCGGGGGCGGACCGGTCCGGCCATCGCGGCGTGTCCGCACGCGGCGTGTCCCGTCGGCCCCTCAGGGGCGCGGCCGCGAGGCCAGCCACCGGGCCAGCAGGCCGTCGGGGACCTCCTCGGCGGTCACCGCGAACGTCCGGTGGTCCCGCCAGGCGCCGTCCACGTGCAGGTACGCGCGCCGCAGGCCCTCGTCGCGCAGGCCGAGCTTCGCCACGACCCGCAGGCTGGCCGCGTTCTCCGGGCGGATGTTGACCTCGACCCGGTGCAGACCGGCGCTGCGGAACGCCCAGTCCGTCGCCATGGCCACGGCCGTCGGCGTCAGCCCCCGGCCGGCCTCGCGACGGTCGATCCAGTAGCCGATCGAGCCGGAGCGCACCGAGCCGTACTGGATCCCGCCCAGGGACAGCAGCCCCACCAGGCGGTCCCGGTCCGGGCGGTCGTCGTCGAGGGCCATGCCCCACGTGTAGGCGCTGCCGTCCCGGCCCTGGCGGCCGTGCCAGCGGACCATCTGCCCGAACGACGCCGGACCCGCGCCCGGCACGGGGCTCGTGGCGTCCCACGGCGTCAGCCACTCGCGGTTGTGCGCCCGCTGCTCCTCCCACGCCTCCCGGTCCCGCCTCCGCAGCGGCCGCAGGGCGAGGGTGCCGTGCCGCAGGGTCACGGGCCAGGGGGAACGCTGCCAGGACATGGCGTCGATCCTATGCGCGGCCGGGCGCGGCTCCGGTGCGGCGGGCATCATGGGGGCATGCGCACTCCCCCTCCCGAGCCCGAGCCCGCCGCCACGGGCCCCGTCGCCGGCGTCGACGACGTCGTGGACGCCAAGGCCGCCCTGCGTGCCCGCCTGCGCACCGCCCGCCGCGAGCGCTCCCCCGCGCGCCGCGCCGCCGAGTCCGCGGCCGCCGTCGAGCACCTGTGGGCGTGGCTGGGTCCGCGCGTGGCCGCGGCGACCACGGACGGGACCGCCCCGGTGGTGGCCACCGTGCTGCCGATGGCCACCGAGCCGGACACCGGTGTGCTCCGCGCCCGCCTGCTGGCCGCGGGGGCGCGGGTGCTCGTCCCCGTGATCGAGCCGGAACGACGCCTGAGCTGGGCTCCGTGGCACCCGGAGGCCGCGACGGCGCGCGCCGCGAACGCACCCGTGGACGAGCCCGTGGGCGAACGACTCGGGACCGACGCGCTGGCGGCGGCAGCCGCGGTGGTCATGCCGGCGCTCGCGGTGGCCGAGGACGGGATGCGCCTGGGCCAGGGCGGGGGCTACTACGACCGCTTCCTCGCCGAGCTGCCGCGGAGCGTGCCCACCGTGGCCCTCGTGTTCGAGGACGAGCTGCTGCCGGCGGGCGCCATCCCCGCCGAGCCCACGGACCGGCCCGTGGACGGCGTCGTCACCGCGGTCGGGCTGCGCTGGGTCTGAGCCCGGCCCGCGGCGCGGAGTAGCATCGGGGGTCGGATCCCCCAGAACCGCGCGCCCCGGCGCGCCCCGAGCGAGCTGGAGCTGAGCATGCCCACCTACGCCTACCGCTGCAAGGACTGCGGCCACGCCTTCGACGTCGTCCAGGCCTTCACCGACGACGCCCTCACCGAGTGCCCCGCGTGCGGCGGCGTCCTGCGCAAGCAGTACGGCTCGGTCGGCGTGAGCTTCAAGGGCTCCGGGTTCTACCGGACCGACTCGCGCTCCGGCACCGGGGGCACCGGCTCGTCCGGCGGCTCGACCTCGGACTCGGCCGCCGGGTCCTCGACGTCCTCGACGTCGTCCTCGTCCTCCGCCGCCGCGGACTGACCCGGCCGCATCGGGCCGGCTCAGCCCCAGTGGGGCGGGCGCTGCTCGCGCAGCCAGCGGTCGCGCTCGGCCTCGGCCGCACCGGTCTCGACCCCGGCCCTGTCCCCGGTCGGTGCGGTCGCCGGCGACGTCTCGGCCTGCCCGGTCAGCCGGGGCATCCCGGGCAGGCGCGGCTCGCGGCCGTCGGCGGCTGCCGGGCCGGTGCCCGGGGCGTCCGCCCGGCGCGGGCCGCGGCGGCGCGCCGCGCCGTCAGCGGGCATCGTCGTCGGCCTCGTCCGTCTCGTCCGCCGGCTCCACGCCCAGCCGGTCGGCCAGCCCGCGGGCCACGGACTCCGGGTCCGCGAACACGTCGATCGCCCACAGGGTCCGGGGCTCCCAGCCGCGGGCCTCGAGCCCCTCGGGCAGGGTCCGCGAGCGCTGCCGCACCGTGAGGGCGCGGTACACCTCGCCGCCGTCGCCGGCCAGGGCCAGCGGACGGGGCGCCTCGTCCGCGCGCGGATCGAGCACGGCCAGGTCCATGACGCCGGCGTAGCGGGGCAGGACGCGGGCGCGGTGCTCCTCGAGCCGGTCGCGCAGATCGGCCAGCAGCGGATCGCCCACCGTGCCCACCGGGTCCGCGGCGTCGTCGCCCAGGTAGGCCTCGAGCAGCCGCAGGAACCAGAGGGCGCCGCCGTCGAGCCGGTCCTCGTCCAGGTCCGCGGCGCGCAGCGCGGAAACGAGGTGCAGGCGCCGGCGGGCGCGGGTGAGCGCGACCGTGACCATGCGCTCGCCGTCCGGGTCGGAGAAGGCGCCGAAGTGGTGCACCACGCGCCCGTGCGGGGTGCGGCCGTAGCCGGGGGTGAGGATCACGGCGTCGCGCACCACGGAGGCGGCGCGCACGACCGGCACGATCACGAACGGCTCGGCCTCGGCGGCGTCCTCGCCGCGGCCGCGGGCGAGGAACTCGTGGGCCCACGGCGCCTGCGCGGCCGTGGCCTGCACGGCGGCGGCCACGCGGCGGGCGTGCTGCTCGGACACCGTGACCACGGCCAGGGACTGCTCGGGCCGGTCGCGGATGTGCTCGAACACGCGCTCCACGGTGCGGGCGACCTCGGCGTTCGTGGACTCGACCACGTCGCCGCCGGTCATCGGGATGCCGGTGCCCTCGGGCAGGTACTCGGCCGTGACGGCACGATCCCGGCCGGTGGCCTCGCCCGCGGTGGGCAGCGCGTCCAGGGCGCCGTCATAGGCGAGCGCGGAGAGCAGGCGCACCAGGCGCCGCTCGAGGGGACGGTGCACGGTGCGCAGCGGCAGGGTGGGCAGCACCTCGTCCAGCGCGTCGTGGGCCGAGCGCAGCGGGCGCAGGGGCCCGGCGGTCGCCGTCGGGTCCACGGAGACCTGGAACGACTGCGGGCGCCCGATCACCGGGTCGCCGAGGGCCACCACCTGGGGGGCGCGGGTGAGCGCGCCCATCGCGGTGGCCAGGGCGGTCGCGTCGGCCTCCAGCAGCACGACGACGTCGGCGCGCCACTCCGGGGGGAACTCGGACAGGGCCATGGGCGAGGTGGTGACCACCGGCACGAGCGGCTGCAGGAGCTCGGGGGTGATCGTGGCCAGGGACTCGACCGTGGGGCTGCCCTGCTTGAGCAGGGTGCGCAGCACGGCCGCGTCCGCGCGATAGGTGCGCAGCGCCTCCCGCCAGCGCGCGGCCAGCGCGGCGGAGAGCCGGGCGCCGCCGCGCTCGAGATGGGCGCGGTCCAGGTCGCGGAACCCGCGCTCGACCTCCGCCAGGTCCGTGCCGCTCATCATGGCCAGGAAGTCGTCCCCGGAGATCATCGCCTCGAGCGCGGACTGCCACCACGCCAACTCGAGCTCGGCGGTCAGGGCCTCGGTGGGCACCTCGCGGTCGCGCAGGTCCTCGAGCAGCTCCGCCAGGCCGTGGTCGCGCAGGCTGTCCAGCACGAGGGTGCGCTCGGGCAGCGTGGCCAGGGTGTCGCGGTCCGCCACGAGCCCGTCGACGGCGGCCACGAGGTCGTCCACGTCCCGCTCCTCCAAGGGCGCCTCGGCCACGGCCTCCGGGGCGAGGACGCCCTCGAGCCGGCGCAGGCGCTCGCGCACCTGGCCGACCTGGCCCATCACGTGCTCGCCCTGGTCCGGCACCTGCGGGGGCGTGCCCGGCTCGGCGGCGTGGCGGTTCCAGTCCTCCAGGACGGCGGCGGCGTCCACGAGGGCGCCGTGCAGGTCCGTGGGCTGCACGCCCGGGCGGACCGCGTCCTTCGCCGCGCGGCGCAGGCGGGACCGGGCCACCGAGGACATCTCGACCAGGTGGAGGCGCCGCCACGAGCTGGTGGCGGTCGCCGCGACCAGCTGCGGCACGTCGAGGGAGAACACCTCGGGGGTGAACTCGGTGAGGGTGCGGGCCACACGGCGGTAGAGGTCCGCCTGCTCCGCCCAGCCGGCCACCGTGCGCTCAGGGCGCAGGCCGGCCTGGGCGGCGGCGGTGTCCACGGCACGCCGGGTGGTGTGCAGGGCCGCCGCCAGCTCGTCGGCCAGCTCCGAGGCGGCCTCGGTCTCCTGCACGTTGCGCACGCGGGCGCCGAACCAGCGGCTCTCGGTGGCGGCGGCCGAGAACGCGCCGAGCTCCCCGGCGCGCACGAGCTGCTCGCCCACGGCCTGCCGGTTCACGGTGGAGTCCAGCACGGAGCGCTTGAGGCGCACGGTGGTGGCCGGCGGCGTCTCGAGCCCGGTCAGGGCGGCCAGGGCCTGCATCGCCTGGAACGGCGAGCAGCCCCAGCGGGGGCGGACGTGGTGCAGCGAGCCGACGTGCTCCTGCAGCCGGCGCCGCCGTTCGGCCAGCGCGGCCTCGTCCCGGGCGGTGTCGGGGTCCACGGCCCGCTCGGAGCGCAGGACGGCCTGCACGAGCTGGCGGCGGAGCAGCTCGGGGTCCGCGTTGGCGGGCACATCCAGCGCGATCGAGCGCAGGTCCGCCTCCTCGAGGCGGTCGAGCACGTCGGCCAGGGCGGCGGAGCGCTCGGCCACGACCAGCACGCGCCGACCCTCCCAGGCCAGGCGCGCGGCCAGGGCGGCGGCGGTCTGGGTCTGCCCGGTGCCGGGGGCGGCCGCCACCACGAGGGACTCCCCCGCCGCGGCGTGCTCGAGCACGCGCGCCTGGGCGGCGTCGACGTCGACGACGAGGCGCTCGTCCGCCGGGGCGACGTCGTCCTCCGCGGGCGCGCCCGTGGGCTGCAGCGCCGCCGGGCGCGGCACCATGCCGGTGCCGGCGTCGTACAGGGCCTGCACGACCGGCAGATCCTCGAGGGAGGCGGGCAGCGAGGCGGTCTCGCCGAGGTCCGCGAACGTGGAGACGAGCAGGCAATCCTCGATGTGCAGGTCCGCGATCGCGGCGGTCTCCTCGCGCAGGCGGGCGAACGCAGGGGCGGGCTCGAGGCGCGCCGTGGCGTAGGCGGCCTGCTGGTACGCCTCGGGGTCCAGGGCGATGCCGTGGTGCCGGCGCAGGTTCCGCACGAACGCCGGGTTCAGGCGGGCCGGCTCGGTGATCTGGACCTCCAGCTCGTCCCGGCCCCGGGCGCCGCGGCGCACCGTCAGGGCCACGCGGGCCAGCAGCACGGGGGCGGAGCGGCGCTCCCGCCGGCCGTCCTCCTCGGCCGTCCACGTGGCCACGCCCACGGCGAGCGCGCCGACGTCGATGCCGCGCTCCTCCGCCAACTCGCGGACCTTGGCGCGCAGGCCGAGGGAGACCTCGTGTGCCGCGTCCAGCTCCGGGCCGGCCGGCAGCAGGGTGGACAGGCGGGTGCGCCGCCCCAGCAGCAGCTGCGAGACGCCGGAGGAGTTCGCCTCCGTGAGGTCGATGCTGTTGGCCGCCGAGGGCGCGAACCGCAGCATCGTGTCGTTCTCGGCGCCCGATCCCAGGGAGGACACCCAGGCGGCCGGGTCGGGGCGGGTCTGCCCCTCGTCGGGGCGTGCGGCGGCGCGGGCGCGGGCCAGGCGCGGGAACTCCTGCTCGGTCACGTGCGTGCGGTCCTTCCTCCGTCGCCTGGGTCCAGGCGGTCTTCGTGCGGACGGCCGCCCCGGTCAGGGGCGGCCGGATGCGGCGCCGGACGCGCCGCTCACTCCCACTCGATGGTGCCCGGCGGCTTGCTGGTCACGTCGAGCACGACGCGGTTGACGCCGTCGACCTCGTTGGTGATGCGGTTCGAGATGCGGGACAGGACGTCGTCCGGGATCCGCGCCCAGTCCGCGGTCATGGCGTCCTCGCTGGTGACGGGGCGCAGGACGACCGGGTGGCCGTAGGTGCGACCGTCGCCCTGGACGCCCACGGAGCGCACGTCCGCGAGCAGCACCACCGGGCACTGCCAGATCTGGCGGTCCAGCCCGGCCGCGGTGAGCTCGGCGCGCACGATCGCGTCCGCGCGGCGCAGCAGGTCCAGGCGCTCCTGGGTGACCTCGCCGATGATGCGGATGCCCAGACCCGGGCCCGGGAACGGCTGGCGGTGCACGATGCCCTCGGGCAGGCCGAGCTCGGCGCCCACGGCGCGGACCTCGTCCTTGAACAGTTCGCGCAGCGGCTCGCACAGCTCGAACTCGATGTCGTCCGGCAGGCCGCCCACGTTGTGGTGGGACTTGATGTTGGCCGCCCCGTCCCCGCCGCCGGACTCGACGACGTCCGGGTAGAGCGTGCCCTGCACGAGGAAGCGGACCTCGGTGGCGTCCGGGTCGTGCTCGGACTCGAGGACGATGTCCGCCTGCGCCTTCTCGAAGGTGCGGATGAACCGCTCGCCGATGATCTTGCGCTTGGCCTCGGGGTCGGTGACGCCGGCCAGCGCGGACAGGAAGTCCTCGCGCGCGTCCACCATCACGAGGCGGGCGCCGCCGTGGGCCTCGCCGAAGGCCTGCTCGATCTCGGCGGACTCGCCCTCGCGCATGAGGCCGTGGTCCACGTAGACGCAGGTGAGGCGGTCGCCGATGGCGCGCTGCACGAGGGCCGCGGCCACGGCGGAGTCCACGCCGCCGGACAGGCCGCAGATGGCCCGCTTGTCCCCGATCTGCTCGCGGATGCGCTCGACCTGCTCCTCGATCACGCCGCTGGCCGTCCAGTCCGCGCCCAGGCCCGCACCCACGTGCAGGAACTGTTCGAGCACCCGCTGGCCGTGGGAGGAGTGGCCCACCTCGGGATGCCACTGCACGCCGTAGATGCGGCGCTCGCGGTCCTCGAACGCGGCGACGGGGGCGCCCGCGGTGGAGGCCGTCACGGCGAAGCCCTCGGGCGCCTGCGTCACGGCGTCCCCGTGGGACATCCACACGACCTGCTTGAGGTCCTGGTCCGCGAACAGCACGGAGTCGGCGTCCACCGAGTCCAGGCGGGTGGAGCCGTACTCCCGGGTGCCGGTCTTGGCCACGGTGCCGCCGAGGGCGTGCGCGATCGACTGGAAGCCGTAGCACAGGCCCAGCACGGACACCCCGGCCTCGAGCAGCGCCGGGTCCAGCTGCGGGGCGCCGGGCTCGTACACCGACGACGGCCCGCCCGAGAGGATCAGCGCCGCGGGTTCGCGCTCCAGGATCTGCGCCGCCGGGGTGGAGGCGGGCACGACCTCGGAGTAGACGTTGGCCTCGCGCACACGACGCGCGATGAGCTGCGCGTACTGGGCGCCGAAGTCCAGCACCAGCACCGTGGGCATCACGTCGCTGAGCGGGGCGGGGGTGTCGGGGTGGGGGGCGTTCTGCGTCACCCGTCCAGGATAGTCGAGGCGCTCAGTAGCGCCGCGCGGCGTCCGGGAAGCGGTGCAGCTCGTCCCGGACCACGCGGGTCATGCGCTTCTCCACCACGAAGGACAGGAACGGCACGACGCCGCCGCCGGCCATCGCCAGCAGGCGCAGCGGCTCCCAGCGCATCAGAGACCACAGGCGGAACGAGGCGAGCAGGTACACCACGTACATCCAGCCGTGGGCGATGAGGATGAACAGGGACAGGTTCACTCCCCCGGTCACGCTGTCCGTGGGGTGCAGCCCCAGGCCGTTGGCGTCCCCGTCCAGGGTGGTGCCGCCCGCGTAGAGCTCCACGTGCATGCCGTACTTCAGCACCATCTCCGCCACGAGCAGCAGGAGCATGATGCCGGTGATCCACGCGCACACGACGTAGAGGCGGGTGGCGGAGCGGATCTGCTGCTGGGTGCCGGCGAAACGGCGCTGCTCCCGGCCCGGCCGCGGGGGCGGCTCGGGCAGGTCGGCCTCGGTGATGTCCTCGGGATCCGGCAGGCTCGCCGGGTCCACCGGCTGGGGGCCGGGGTGCTGGGTGCTCATCGGCTCTGCTCCTCTCGGGGCCCACGGGGGCCCGGGTCGCGGGGGTCGGGGCGCGCGGCCCCGTCGTCGTCCTGGTCCTGGCGTGGGTGCGCCGCGGCCTGCGCCGCGAAGGCCCGCTCCTTGGCCTCGCGCGCGGCCGCCCGACGCCGCTCGAGCTCCTCGGCGCGCCACTGTGCGGCCCACTCCTCGTCGAGCCGGCGCTCGTGCTCGTCCCGGACGTGGTCGTCGCGGACGAACCGCCACCACAGGAACAGGGCGAAGCCGGCGAAGAGCATCCACTCCACGGCGTAGAAGACGTTGAGCCAGATGATCTGGGTCTCCTCCGGCTGCGGGGCCACCCACACCGGCTCGAGCCCGCCGGGGCCGGCCGCGCCCGTCTCGGCGCCCGCGGCGTCGACCATCTCGAACGCCGCCACGAACGCCGCGTAGGACGGCTCGTCCCACACGTTCACCAGCTGGGCCGGGGCCAGGCTGCGGTACAGGAGCCGGTCGGCGGTGTCCTCGGCCGCGGCCTCACGCGGCAGCGGCCCGTCCGGGGGCAGCAGGCGCCCGGTGACGGTGACCTGCCCGGCGGGCGCGGGGTCCACGACGTCGGCGTCGGCCGACCAACCGCGGACCACCGGGACGACCTCGCCGTCCGGGGCGCCGGCCACCCGCAGGGCCGTGACCGTCCAGTAGCCGTCGCGGCCGTTCAGCAGGCGCGGGCCGACCAGGACGTCCGTGCCGGGCACGAACTCCCCCTCGACCGTGACCACCTGGTCGGCCTGCGAGCCCAGCAGGGCCTCGTAGGGGCGCACGTGCTCCAGGAACGGCACGGCGTTCTCGGTCTGGGTGCGCGGCGGCGGCGCATTCGTCTCCGCGGACTCGAACTGCCACTTGGACAGCGCCACGAAGACCGCGGCCGCCACGAGGGCCAGCACCAGGGTGGCCAGCCAGACGGGCTTGAGGGCGGTGCGCAGCACGCCGTATCAACTCTTCCGGTCGGGGTGCCGCCACGCGGCGGCGGGGATCAGACGGTCTGGGTGGGGGTCACGAGGACCTCCACCTTCTGGAAGTCCTTGAGCTCGGTGTAGCCGCAGGTGGCCATGGCACGCTTCAGACCGCCCATCAGGTTGGACGTGCCGTCCGCGTGGCGGCCGGGCCCCCACAGGACCTCCTCGAGCGGAGCCACCTGGCCCACGTGGGTGCGGTGCCCGCGCGGCAGCTCCGGGTGGACGGCCTCGAGGCCCCAGTGCCAGCCGCCGCCGGGGGCGTCGGTGGCGCGGGCCAGGGCGGCGCCCAGGACGACCGCGTCCGCGCCCATGGCGATCGCCTTGACGATCTCCCCCGAGGTGGAGACGCCGCCGTCGGCGATCACGTGCACGTAGCGGCCGCCGGACTCGTCCATGTAGTCGCGGCGCGCCTCGGCGATGTCCGAGATGGCCGTGGCCATCGGCACGCGGATGCCCATGGCGCGGCGCGTGGTGGTGGACGCGCCGCCGCCGAAGCCGACGAGCACGCCGGCCGCGCCGGTGCGCATCAGGTGCAGGGCCGGCGTGTAGCCGGCCGCCCCGCCCACGATCACGGGCACGTCCAGCTCGTAGATGAACTGCTTGAGGTCCAGCGGCTCCTGGGTGGAGGAGACGTGCTCGGCCGAGACGGTGGTGCCGCGGATGACGAACAGGTCCACGCCCGCCGCCACGACGGTGCGGTAGAACTCCTGCGTGTTCTGCGGGGTCAGCGAGCCCGCGACGACGACGCCGGCCTCGCGGATCTGCGCGAGGCGCTCGGTGATCAGATCGGGGCGGATGGGGGCCGCGTAGGCCTCCTGCAGCATGCGGGTGGCCTCGGTCCCGGCCGGGCCGGCCTCGAGGGCGGCGATCTCCTCGAGCAGCGGGCGCGGGTCCTCGTGGCGGGTCCACAGGCCCTCGAGGTTGAGGACGCCGAGACCGCCCAGCCGCCCCATCGCGATGGCGGTCTCCGGGCTCATCACGGAGTCCATGGGCGCACCGATCACGGGCATGTCGAACGTGTAGGCGTCGATGCGCCACGTGAGGCTGACATCCTGGGGATCCCGGGTGCGCCGCGCGGGCACCACGGACACGTCGTCGAGGGAGAAGGCCCGGCGGCCGCGCTTGCCGCGGCCGATCTCAATCTGGTTCGTCACCGGGCCAGCCTAGCCCAGGCGCCACGGGGGCGGCTCCGACCGTGTCGTCGGCGCCGCCCCGTCCGGGGGCTCCCCCCCCCTCCCCCCCCCGGAACCGACGTGCGGGTCAGCGCGAACGGTAGTTCGGGGCCTCGACGGTCATCATGATGTCGTGCGGGTGGGACTCCTTCAGGCCCGCCGCGGTGATGCGCACGAAGCGGCCGTTCTCCTTGAGATCGGCCACCGTGGACGCGCCCGTGTAGAACATCGTCTGGCGCAGGCCGCCCACGAGCTGGTGGACCACCGAGGCGACCGGCCCGCGGAAGGGCACCTGGCCCTCGATGCCCTCGGGGATCAGCTTGTCCTCGTCCGGCACGTCCGCCTGGAAGTAGCGGTCCTTGGAGAAGGAGCGCGTGCCGTTGCGGGTCTGCATGGCGCCCAGGGAGCCCATGCCGCGGTAGGTCTTGAACTGCTTGCCCTGGTAGAAGACGAGATCGCCCGGGGACTCGGCCGTGCCGGCCAGCAGGGAGCCGAGCATCACCGAGTCGGCGCCGGCCACGAGGGCCTTGCCGATGTCACCGGAGTGCTGCAGGCCGCCGTCGGCGATCAGCGGGACGCCCGCGGGGCGCGTGGCCTTGGCCGCCTCGTAGATGGCGGTGATCTGTGGGACGCCGACGCCGGCCACCACACGGGTCGTGCAGATCGAGCCCGGGCCCACGCCCACCTTCACGGCGTCCGCGCCGGCGTCGACGATCGCCTTGGCGCCCGCGTAGGTCGCGGCCTGACCGCCGATGACGTCGACGTGCGCGGCCGCCTTCTCCTTCTTCAGGCGCGCGATCATGTCCAGCACGCCGTGCGTGTGGCCGTTCGCGGTGTCCACGACGAGGGCGTCCACGCCCGCCTCGACGAGCGCCATGGCGCGCTCCCAGCCGTCGCCGAAGAAGCCGACGGCACCGCCGACGCGCAGCCGGCCCTCGTCGTCCTTCGCGGCGTCCGGGTACTGCTCCGCCTTGTCGAAGTCCTTGATGGTGATCAGGCCGGTCAGGCGGCCCGCATCGTCCACGAGCGGCAGCTTCTCCACGCGGTTCTGGGAGAACAGGCGGATGGTCTCGGCGCGCGAGACGCCCTCCTGCGCGGTGATCAGCGGCATGCGGGTCATGGCGGTGTCCACCGTGCGGGTGGCCCACTCCTCGCGCGGGATGAAGCGGGTGTCGCGGTTGGTGATGATGCCCAGCAGCGTCATGTCCTCGGCCACCACCGGCAGGCCCGAGACGCGGTACTGGGCGCACAGCTCGTCCAGGTCGGCGAGCGTGGCGTCGGGGCCGATGGTCACGGGGTCCTTGATCATCCCCGACTCGGAGCGCTTCACGGTGTCCACGTGGCGGGCTTGGTCCTCGATGGACAGGTTGCGGTGGATGATGCCCATGCCGCCCTGGCGGGCCATGGCGATGGCCAGCGGGGCCTCCGTCACGGTGTCCATCGCCGCGGAGACGATGGGGATGTTCAAGCGGATGTTGCGGGTCAGCCGGGTGCCCGGGTCCGCGTCCGCGGGGATCACGTCCGTGGCGTTGGGCAGCAGCAGGACGTCGTCATAGGTGAGGCCGAAGAAGCCGAAGGGATCCGAGGAGGAGCGGACGGGCTCGGGGCTGGGACCGGTGCTGGTGGTGGTCACGAAGGCGCCTTTCGGGACGGGTGTTTCCGCGATTCTATGCCCGGGGCCAAACCGGCGACCCGGGTGCGGGCCACATCACAGGACCCCCGCGCTGGGCCACGCGGGGGCGAGACGGACGTCACCACGACGTCACATGGAGCAATCCGTTTCGGCGTCATGGTATTGGACCGCCTAACCTCCCCGGATGAGCACCGCACAGTCCTCCCCCGCACCGGCGCCCCGACGCCGGCTCCCCGCCTGGACGTCGAACTTCGGCTGGCAGATCGCCGCCGCCCTCGTCCTCGGCCTCGTCCTGGGCCTGATCGCCCGCGCGACGGGGCACACCTCCGAGCACCCGACCTGGCTCGGCGAGACGCTGGCCACCGTCGGCAGCATCTACATCAGCCTGCTGAAGGCCGCGGTCGTCCCGCTGGTCTTCTTCGCCGTCGTCGCCTCCATCGCCAACCTGGCCCAGGTGACCAACGCGGCCCGCCTGGCCGCCAAGACCCTGCTGTGGTTCGCCATCACGAGCCTGATCGCGGTGCTCATCGGCCTCGCCGTCGGCGTCGTGCTGCAGCCGGGCGTGGGCACCGGCCAGACCGCGCCGGCGTCGTACCAGGCCAAGGACGTCGGCTGGCTCGACTTCCTGACCTCCCTGGTGCCGGCGAACTTCCTCGGCCTGACCGTCAAGACCACGGCGGGCGAGGACGGCGCGCTGGCCTCCTCCCCCACGTTCAACGTGCTGCAGATCCTCGTGATCGCGATCGTCGTGGGCGTGGCCGCGCTCAAGGTCGGCGAGAAGGCCGCCCCGTTCCTCACGTTCTCCCGCTCGGTGCTCGCGATCATCCAGAAGCTGCTGTGGTGGATCATCCGCCTGGCCCCGATCGGCACCATCGGCCTGCTGGGCAACGCCGTGGCCTCGTACGGCTGGTCCACGATGGGCACGCTGGCCAAGTTCGTGGTGGCGATCTACGTGGGCCTGGCCCTCGTGATGCTCGTGGTGTACCCGGTGCTGGCGCGCTTGCACGGGCTCTCCGTCAAGCAGTTCTTCACCGGCGTGTGGCCGGCGTTCCAGCTCGGCTTCGTCTCCCGCTCCTCCCTCGGCACGCTGCCCGTCACCCAGCGGGTGGCCGAGCGCAACTTCGGCGTGCCCACCGGCTACGCCTCCTTCGCCGTCCCGCTGGGCGCCACCACCAAGATGGACGGCTGCGCCGCGATCTACCCGGCCGTGGCCGCGGTGTTCATCGCGCAGTTCTACGGGATCGACATGAGCCTGAGCCAGTACGCCCTCGTGGCACTCGTGTCCGTGCTGGGCTCGGCCGCGACCGCCGGCACCACCGGCGCCACCGTGATGCTCACGCTCACGCTGTCCACCGCCGGGCTGCCCCTCGAGGGCATGGCCCTGCTCCTGGCCGTCGACCCGATCGTGGACATGGGCCGCACCGCCCTCAACGTGTCCGGCCAGGCCCTCATCCCCGCGCTCGTGGCCTCCCAGGAGGGCATCCTCGACCGGGACCGCTACGACGCCCCACGCGGCGACATCTTCGGCGAGGACGAGGAGGAGATCGTCGAAGCCCGCGCCCACGCGACCGCCGACTCCCGCGCCCAGCTCGTCGGCACCCCGGAGCCGCGCGCCTGAGTCAGCGGCCGGACGGGCCTGCTCCGGCGGGCCCGTCCGCGCCGTCCCCGTCCCCCTCGTCCAGGTACTCGCCCAGCACGTAGTCGTAGTCCACGGGGTTCCCGTCCTCGTCCGTGCGGCGGTACCAGTCGGTGATCTCCGCGGCGGTGGAGTCGAACCCCTCGCCGGCCGCGTACCAGCTGCCCGGCGGGGTGCGCTCCACCGTGAACGCGAAGTCGTCCCCGTACTCCACCAGGCCCCGCACCGTCGCCTTCTCGACGGCGGCCCGCTGGTACCGGTCACGGATCGCGAAGGGGTCGTTGGCCAGTTCGCGCTGGAGCGCGACCGCCATGAGGACGAGCACCACGGTGAACGGCAGCGCCGTGATGGTGATGAGGTTCTGCAGGCCGGTGAGCGCGGTGTCGCCGCCGGTCAGCAGCATCACGACCGCGATGCCCGCCATGCACAGTGCCCAGAACACCGTGATCGTGCGGCGCGGGGCCGGGGCGCCGCGCTGCGAGAGCTGCGAATTCACGATCGAGGCGGAGTCCGCCGTCGTGATGAAGAAGACCGCCAGCATGACGATCACGACCGGGGCCACCAGCCCGCCGCCGGGCAGCTGGTCCAGGACCACCCAGAAGATCTCCGCCGGCGCGGGCAGCGACGCGGCTGTGCCGTCCGGCGCCACGGAGCCCTGGGTCCGCTGCAGCCAGATGGTGGTGCCGCCGATGATCGTGAACGCGCCGACGATCACCGCGGCCGGGATGAACAGGGCCCCGAGGACGTACTGGCGGATGGTCCGACCCTTCGAGATCTTCGCCATGAACACGCCCACGAACGGGGCCCAGCTGACCCACCACGCCCAGTAGAAGATCGTCCAGCTGGAGAGGAACTCCTGCATGTCCTCCCCCTGGGCCATCGAGGCGCCGAGGGCGTCCGGGGCGGAGGAGACGTAGTCCATCAGGACGCCGGGCACGATGTTCAGCAGGAACGCCGTCGGGCCGACGACGAAGAAGAACAGCGCCAGGCCGAGGGCGAGCAGCATGTTGATGTTGGACAGCCACCGGATGCCGCGGGCCACACCGGACACCGCCGAGAAGATGGTGCCGATCGTGAGCACCACGATGATCCCCAGCGCCACCGTGTTCCCCGGCGCCGACCAGCCCGAGACGATCTCCACGCCGCGGCCGATCTGCAGGGCGCCGATGCCCAGCGAGGCCGCCGTGCCGAACAGTGTGGCGATGATCGCGAGCCCGTCGATCAGGCGCGCGCCGACCGAGTCGCTGCGCTGGGAGTCGCCGAACAGCGGCGCGATGATCGAGCTCATCAGCGGCACCCGGCCCCGGCGGTAGGACACGTAGCCGACCGACAGACCGACGATCGCGTAGATCGCCCACGCGTTCACGCCCCAGTGCAGCGCGGCCTGGGCCAGCGCGCCCGTCACCGCCTCCTCGCTCCCCGCCTCGTACGCCCCCGGGCGCGGGGCCAGGTAGTAGGTCAGCGGCTCGTACGGGCCGAAGAAGATGATGCCGATGCCGATGCCGGCCGCGAAGAGCATGGCCGACCAGCTCGCCGTGGAGTACTCCGGCTTCTCCCCGTCCAGTCCCAGCGGGATCTCGCCGTACCGGGAGAACGCCAGGACGAGCAGGAACACCACCATCCCGATGGCCAGCAGGGCGAACAGCCAGCCGGCGTGGAGCATCACCCAGTCGAGGGCCGCGCTCGAGACGGCCAGCACGGCGTCCGGCTGCAGCACGCCCCACACCACGAAGCCGACCACCAGCAGGCCGACGACGGCGAGGATCACCCGGTCCACGCCGTAGCGCACCCGGCGGTCCTCCACGGACACGCCCGGCACGAGGGCCGGGTGGATGCCGTGCGGATAGGAGAACTCGCGGACGAAGCGGCGCAGCCGTGGCCGGGCCGGGGCCCGGGTCGGGTGGGACCCGGTGGGACGGGGCGGCGTGGGTGTGTCCATGGGCACACCATAGGGGGCGCCCCGGACGGCGGTCGTCTCCCGCCCGCACGACGACGGCCCCTCACCCGGGCGGGCGAGGGGCCGTCGTCGTCGACCGGCCGCGTCAGGGCCGACGGAGGGGTCAGTGCTGGTGGTCGGCCTCGTCCTCCTCGGCGGGCTTGTCCGCCACGAGGGTCTCGGTGGTCAACACGAGGGCCGCGATGGAGGCGGCGTTGGCGAGCGCGGAGCGGGTCACCTTGACCGGGTCGATCACGCCGTCGGCGATCAGGTCGCCGTAGACGCCGGTCTTCGCGTTGAAGCCGTGGTTCGGCTCCAGCTCGGCGACCTTGGAGACCACCACGTAGCCGTCCTCGCCCGCGTTCTGGGCGATCCAGCGCAGCGGCTGCTTCAGGGCCTTGCGGACGATGTCCACGCCCACGGCGGCGTCGCCGGTCAGGGCCTGGACGTCGGCGTCGGTGTCGAGCGCGGTCAGCGCATTGATGAGCGCGGTGCCGCCGCCGGCCACGATGCCCTCCTCGAGGGCGGCGCGGGTCGAGGACACGGCGTCCTCGATGCGCTGCTTGCGCTCCTTGAGCTCCACCTCGGTGGCGGCGCCCACGCGGATCACGCCGATGCCGCCGGAGAGCTTGGCGAGGCGCTCCTGGAGCTTCTCGCGGTCCCAGTCGGAGTCGGTCGCGGCGGACTCGGCCTTGATCTGGGCGACCCGGGCCTCGACGTCCTCGGCCGCACCGCCGCCGTCGACGATGGTGGTCTCGTCCTTGGTGACGGTGATGCGGCGGGCGGAGCCGAGCACGTCCAGGTCGGCCTGCTCGAGCTTCATGCCGAGGTCCGGGGAGACGACCTGGGCGCCGGTGAGGATCGCGATGTCCTGCATCATGGCCTTGCGGCGGTCGCCGAAGCCCGGGGCCTTGACGGCCACGACGTTCAGGGTGCCGCGGATCTTGTTCACCACGAGGGTGGACAGGGCCTCGCCCTCGATGTCCTCGGCGATCACGAACAGCGGCTTGTTGGCCTGCAGGACCTTCTCGAGCAGGGGCAGCAGCTCCTGCACGTTGGAGATCTTGCCCGAGTTGATCAGGACGTAGGCGTCCTCGAGCACGGCCTCCTGACGCTCGGCGTCGGTGACCATGTACGGGGACAGGAAGCCCTTGTCGAACTGCATGCCCTCGGTGACGTCCAGCTCGGTGGAGGTCGTGGAGGACTCCTCGATGGTGATGACGCCGTCGGTGCCGACCGTGTCGAACGCGCGGGCCAGCAGCTCGCCGACCTCGTCGTTCTGGGCCGAGATGGCGGCCACGTGGGCCACCTCCTGGCCCTCGACCGGGCGGGCGTTCTCCTGCAGGCGCCGCTCGACGGCGGCCACGGCCACCTCGATGCCCTTCTTGACCTCGCCCGGCGCGGCGCCGGCGGCGACCTGGCGCATGCCCTCGTTCACGAGGGCCTGGGCCAGCACGGTGGCGGTGGTGGTGCCGTCGCCCGCGATGTCGTTGGTCTTGGTGGCGACCTCCTTGGCGAGCTGGGCGCCCATGTTCTCGTACGGGTCCTCCAGCTCCACCTCACGGGCGATCGTGACGCCGTCGTTGGTGATGGTGGGGGCGCCCCACGCCTTGTCGAGCACCACGTTGCGGCCCTTGGGGCCGAGGGTGACCTTGACGGTGTCGGCGAGCTTGTCGATGCCGGCCTGGAGGGCGCGGCGTGCGTCGTCGTTGAAAGCCAGCTGCTTGGCCATGACGGACGCTCCTTTCGTTCAGGGAGTCAGGGGGTGCGGGGACGCGAGGGGCCCGGGGCGCGCGCACCGGTGCGGTGCGCGCCGCTCACCGGGCCCGTCGCGGCGGGGTCACTTGGTGACGACGGCCAGCACGTCGCGGGCGGAGAGCACCAGGTACTCCTCGCCGCCGACCTTGACCTCGGTGCCGCCGTACTTGGAGTACAGCACCACGTCACCCTCGGCGACGTCGACCGGCACGCGGTTGCCGTTCTCGGCGACCCGGCCCGGGCCCACGGCCACGACCTGGCCCTCCTGCGGCTTCTCCTTGGCGGTGTCCGGGATCACGAGGCCCGACGCGGTGGTCTGCTCGGCCTCCAGGGGGCGGACAACGATGCGATCCTCGAGGGGCTTGATGGAGACAGACATGCTGCACACTCCTTCTTCGTCGACGTGCGGCTCCGGCGGGCTCGCCGGTCCGCTGATGCTGTGGTCTGCGGGTGCGCCACGGGCGTCAGACCCTCCGTCGTCGCGGTGCCGGACGGTCCACCTCGGGCATTGGCACCCGGTACCCCCGAGTGCCAGTCCTGACTCTACTCCGGGTTCTGGCACTCCTTCAACATGAGTGCCAGCCGTGTCCCCGCCGTCCGCCGCGGGCGGAGGCGTGGGGCGCGGTGCGGTGGGGCACCGTGGGGCGGCGGGCGGGGCGGGTTCCGGGCCCGGGAGCACGCGGAGTGGTCACGACTGCGGCCGGGATCCTGTCCCTCCCCCACTCCCCACCCTGCCCCCCGCCACCCTCCGTGGGCAGAAACCGCACCCCCGCCACCCTCCGTGGGCAGAAACCGCACCCCCGCCCACCGCGTGGGCAGCATCCGCAGGTTTTCGATCTCCGTGGGCAGAAGCGCCCTCTCTTCTGCCCACGGATGTTGCGTGGGCGGAACTCCTCGCAGTTCTGCCCACCGAGCCATGACGACGTCGTCCCGACGGGACAACCGGCCGCCGCCGAGTCCTGCACAGCCGGCCCACCCCGCGCCGGTGTGCACAGACACGCGGCCCGTCCGGCCGCCGCCGGGCCGACCGCGTCAAGGTCGACCCATGTCCTTCGCCCCCGACCTCCCCCTCGTCCCCGTCTTCACCACCCGCGACGTGCTCGAACGCGGTCTACCGCCCAGCCGGGTGCGGCGGTCCGACGTCCTCCGCCTCGCCCGCGGCATCCACCGTCGCCGTGACATGCCGCTGCGCACCTGGGAGTCGGCCGGGCTCCCGCCGCCGCACCACGGGGTCGGCCTCGACCTGCTGACCGCCCTCCTGCGGTCCCGTCCCGACGCCGTCCTCTCCCACGAGACGGCGGCGCACCTCCACGGCCTCCCGCTTCCCCCGGGCGGGGCCACGCGACGCGCCGCCGTCGAGATCACGTTGCACCGCGGCACCGCACGGGCGCGGATCCCCGGCGTCATGGAGCACCGCAGACCCCTGCCCGCCGGCCACGTCACCTCCGTGCTCGGGCTACGGGTGACGACGCCGGAACGGACCTGGCTCGATCTGTGCTCGATCGGCCACCCCTGGGACGAGGCATCCCTCGTGTCGGCGGGTGACCACCTGGTCCGTCACCCCTGGTCCCCGCGCGGCCGGCGGCCTCCCATCACCACGGTCACCGCGCTGCACGAGGCGATGCGGCCGCTCGGGCGGTTCGTCGGAAGACCGCGGGCGACGGCGGCGCTCGAGCGCGTACGGGTGGGTGCCGACTCGCCGCAGGAGACCCGGCTGAGGCTGGCGCTCGTCGAGGCGGGGCTGGGCGAGCCGACGCTGCAGCACGTGTTCGACCCCGGGCGGCGGGACGCCCCCGAGGCCGATCTGTGGTTCGAGGACTGCCGGCTCGTCCTCCAGTACGACGGCGAGGTGCACCGGAGTGCCGAGCAACACGCCCGGGACGCCCGGCGAGACCAGTACTACGCGGAGCGTGGGCAGATGACCCTGCACGTCACGGGCCGGGACGTCGGCGAGGGATACGCGCGGGTGATCGAGGCCGTCCTCAGACGACGGGCACAGGTCTCGAACGGCTGGGATGCCTGACGTCGTCGTCGCGTATGGCCCTGCCGTCCATGCGCAGGGGTTCCGTGGGCAGAAGCGAGGGTGCTTCTGCCCACGGAACCTGGAAACACGCGGGTTCTGCCCCCGGAAGGCGAGACCCGGCGGGTTCTGCCCACGGAACGCTCGCGTCGGCCGGGCACCCGACCCCCGCCCGGACCGACCCGGGCCGGCCTCACCGTCGCCCCGCTCAGTAGTACACGGCCAGCGGCCCGTGCGGTCCGTCCACCACGCTGCAGGGGGTCTTGAAGATTCGCTCCAGCACCTCAGGGCGCAGGATCTCGGCCGGGGTGCCGGTCTCCACCACCTGGCCGTCGCCCATGGCCACGATCCGGTCGGCGTAGTGGGCGGCGAAGTTGATGTCGTGCAGCACGATCACCACGGTCCGGCCCAGCTCGTCGGCGGCCCGGCGCAACTGCTGCATCATCTGCACCGAGTGCTGCATGTCCAGGTTGTTCAGCGGCTCGTCCAGCAGCACGTACTCGGTGTTCTGCGCCAGCACCATCGCCACGTACGCGCGCTGCCGCTGGCCGCCCGAGAGCTGGTCGAGGTACCGGTTCTCGAACGGGCCGAGGTTGAGGAAGTCGATCGCGTCGGACACGTGCCGCTCGTCCTCCAGGGTCAGCCGGCCGCGCGTGTACGGGTAGCGCCCGAACCCCACGAGCTGTCGCACGGTCAGCCGCGTCACGAAGTGGTTCTCCTGCCGCAGGATGGACAGGGTCTGCGCGATCTTCCGGGACGGCGTCGTGGTGATGTCGTGCCTGCCCACGGCGATCGTCCCGGCGTCGGCGTCCTGCAGCCGGCCGATCATCGTCAGCAGCGTGGACTTGCCCGCCCCGTTGGGCCCCACGAGCGCGGTCACTCCCCCGGCCTGGATGTCCAGGTCCACGGGTCCGATGCACACCTCATCGCTGTGGCGCTTCACCACGCCGCGCAGCTCGATCACAGACGTCCCTTTCTCATCACGACGACCAGGAAGGTGATGCCGCCGATCAGCTCGATGACCACCGTGACCGCACCCCCCGCGTAGAACACGTGCCGCAGCACGAAGTAGGCGCTCGTGAGCACCGCGTACCCGGCCAGCGCCGCCACCGGGAGGATGAACCGGTGGTCGTGGGTGTCGACGAGGCTGTACGCCAGCGTCGCCACGAGGAACCCGAGGAACGTCATCGGGCCCACGAGCGCGGTGGTCATGGCCATCAGCACGGAGACCAGCAGCAGCGTCACCATGAGCTCGCGCCGGTGGTGCAGGCCCAGGTTGGTCGCGGCGTCGGCGCCGAGCGCCACCGTGTTCAGGCGGCGGGAGCGCAGCCACAGCAGCGCGCACACGACGACGGCGATGGGCGCGGCGATCGCCACGTACTCGGTCCGGGCGTTGGAGATGTTGCCGAAGAGCCGCGCGCTCAGCAGGTCGAACGAGTTCGGGTCCAGCAGTCGCTGCATGAACGTGCTCAGCGCGGCCAGCCCGCCGCCCAGCACCACGCCCACGAGCAGCATCAGATGGACGCTGCCGTAGGGCCGGGAGAGCAGCCACGAGTACAGGGCCGTCGCCAGCGCCACCATGAGCGCGGCCTGGGCGAGGAACGGTCCCACCCCGGTCAGCACCGCGACGCCCGCGGCCCCCAGCACGTACACGGCGGCGGTCGACACGGCGGTGTAGAGCGCCTCGAACCCCATGATCGAGGGCGTGATGATGCGGTTGCCCGTCACCGTGTGGAAGCTGACGGTCGCGAAGGAGTGGCACAGCGCCACGATGCCGATCACGCCCAGGGACTCCACGCGCATCCGCGCGATCATCCAGAACGCGCGCGAGCCGGGCTCGGCCTCGTTGCCCCACAGCAGGACCCCGGCGGTGGAGAGCACGGCGACGGCGGCCAGCACCGCGACGACGACCGCATACCTCCGGCGGTCGGCGGCGGTGACGAACGCGCCGGACCGGCGCGGGGCGTCGGCGTCGACGGGCCCGGCGGCGGTGGCGCCGCCGAGCGGGGCGGGGAGGCGACCCGGGGCGGTCGCGAGCGGCTCAACCATGCTTGGCCTGCCTCAGCAGCAGGGCGAGGAACACGATCGCGCCCACGAGGCCCAGGATCAGCGAGATGGGCACCTCGAACGGGGCGATCACGGTGCGCCCGATCAGGTCGCAGACAATCACGATCCACACGCCGACCATGACCACCCAGGGCAGATTCGTGCGCAGGTTGTCGCCACGGACCATGGACACGAGGTTGGGGACCACGAGCCCCAGGAACGGGAGGGCCCCGATCACCACGGTGACCACGCCGGTGGCCACGGCCACCATGGCCACGCCGGTGAGGATCACGGCGTCGTAGTTGAGGCCGACGTTCGTGGCGACGTCCTTGCCGAGGCCGGCCACGGTGAAGCGGTCCGCGATGACGAAGACCGCCACGCACACGATCAGCACGAGGAAGAGCAGCTCATACCGGCCGCGGACCACGGAGGTGAACGAGCCGGCGAACCACGCGCCCACCTGCTGCAGCATGTCCGTCTGGAGGGCGAGGAACGTCGAGGCGGCGCCCACGACGGCGCCGAGCATGATGCCCACGATCGGCACGATGAGGGAGGACTGCAGGCGCACACGCCGCAGGAAGAGGAAGAACACGAGGGTGCCGACGAAGGCGAAGAGGATGGCCCCGGCCATCCGGGTCACCAGGCCCGCCCCCGGCACGAGCACCATGGTCACCAACAAGCCGAGACCGGCCCACTCGGTGGTGCCCGTGGTGCTGGGCTCCACGAAGCGGTTCTGCGTCATGAGCTGCATGATCAGCCCGCACATCGCCATCGAGGCGCCGGCCAGCACGAGGGCGACCGTGCGCGGCACGCGCGTGATGGCGAACATCTCGCGTCCGCCCTCCGCGCCGACGTCGTACACGCCCACGAACAGCGAGACCACGACGAGGACCGCGGTCACCACGATGCCGGCCAGCAGCGGCCAAGTGCGCTGCCAGCGGGTGCGCTCGGGCCGCAGGACGGCGGGCGGGACCCAGCACACGCGGTCGCCCCGCCCCGGCTCCTCGAGCCGGGGCGGGGCGTCGGCGACGTGGTGACGCACGTCGAGAATCACTGCGCGCCTTCGAAGGCCTTCGCGAGGTCTTCCATGACGGTGGTGTGGTTCTGGATGTCCTCGGCGACGTAGAAGTCGGTGGGCAGGTACACGATGTTGCCCTCCTTCACCGCGGTCACGTCCTGGAGGGCCTCGGAGCGCTCGATCAGCTCGGCAGCGGTGGCGTTCTCCTCGCCGACGGCGGCGTCACGGTCCATGACGATCAGCCAGTCCGGGTTCGACTTCGCGATGGCCTCGACGGAGATGTCGTCGCCCTGGTGGTTGTCGGTGCCCGACTGCTCGAGGGCCGGGGTCAGGTCCAGCATGTCGAAGAACGGGCCGATGGCGCGGCCGGCGCTGGGCGCGACGTACGAGAGCTCACCGCCCGAGGCGATGAGGCCCATGACGGTCTGCTCGGGGTCGTAGGCATCCTTGGCGCGCTGGGTGGCGGCGTCGAAGTCGGCGATGAGCTTCTCGGCATCGGCCTCGTGGCCGGTGGCCTCGCCCAGCAGGGTGGTCAGTTTCTTCAGGCCTTCGTCCATGGGGGTCTGCGTGACGTCGAAGTTCGTGTCCACGACGGCGGCGTCGCCGGTCAGCTCGTCGATCTCCGCCTTGCGCTCGTTGAACCGCTGGCCGTTGAACACGACGTCCGGCTCAGCCGTGACGAACAGCTCCATGTCCGGCTCCCGGTGGTTGCCGATGTCGGCGACCGAGTCGTCCTGGAGGTAGGAGGGCCCGCCCTCGCCCTTGTACATGATCTGCTTCGGCGCGGCCGACAGCTCGACGCCCCAGTCGTCCAGGGTGCGGAAGGTGCGGTTGTCCGTGGCGATGACGGAGTCGACCTCCTCCGGCAGGGTGACCTCGGCGCCGGACATGTCGGTGACGGTGACCCCGGCCACGACGCCGCCTGAGGCGGCCGAGGAGCCGCCGGCGGCGCTCGCGGAGGACGAGGACTCGCCGGCGGCGCTCGCGGAGGACGAGCCCGTGGCCGCGCCGCCGGCGGAGCAGCCGACGAGGGCGAGGGCCGCCACCGAGGTCAGGGCGAGCCTGGCGAGGCGGGGGGCGCGGGCAGAACGCGGCATGGTTCTCCTTCTGGGGGGCGGGGCTGTCCCGGGATGAGCAGTCGGGGTGGTGGGCGCGCTCCCGTGGAGGTGAGCCTTGCCTCAGTCGAATACCGTACACGAGGGTGCCGTAATCCCCCAACGGGAGTTCGACGGGTCCCGCCGCCCGGGGCCCGCGGCCTCGAGCCCCGTCAGTCCAACGGCGTCACCTCGAGGGCGAACCGCGCCCGACCCACGCGCGCCAGCACGAGGGTGGCGTGCCGTCCGGCCCCGCCACGCCGGCCCGGCTTCGCCCCGCCGAGGACGGCGCGACGCACCTCCTCGGGCGTCTCGCGGATGCCCCGCTTCTTCACGTCCAGCCGACCCACCCCGGTCTCCTTCGCCCAGCGCCGCAGGGAGGCCAGGTGGAAGCCGTGCACCGCCTCGATCCGATGGGCGCGGGCCAGGCCGTCCCGCACGGGCTCGGGCGCGACGAGGTAGGCCAGGTGGGGGTCCAGCTGCCGCGTCGGCACGGGCCAGGACGCGGCCAGGTCCGTCACGAGTCCGGCCCGGATGACGGCGCCGTCCGGCTCGTGCAGGACCGCGCCGACGAGCCCCGCCATGCCCTCCTCCCCCACGGCCTCGACCTCGGGCGAGTCGCCGAAGTCCGCGCCGGAGACGAGCTGCGCCGTCGTCGTCTCCCCGCCCCGGACGGTCATGACGCGCGCCGCCCGCCGCACCCCGGGGCGGGCCGCCGCGTTGAACCACAGGGCGGCCTCCACGACGTCGCCGTCGACGCTCACCCACTCGGCCTCGGCGCCCGCCGGCACGGCCTCGTGCGGGAGCCCCGGGCCGAGCTTGACACCGAGCGGGACGCCCGTCGCGGCGATGTCCGTCACGACGCTCAGGGGCGGGGAGAACGCCTCGGGGTCGAACACGCGCGCGGACCCGCCCCCGCCGACCTGACGGCGGGCGGGGTCCAGCCACACCGCGTCCGCCTCGGCGGGCACGTGGGCGCGGGCCCAGGCCACGGCGTCGCCGTGCACCACACGCGCTCCGCGGTGGCCGGCGAGGTTCACCTCGGCGGCCGCGGCGACGACGGCGTCCCGCTCCACCGCCACGACGTCCAGGCCCCGGTCGGCGAAGGCGCGCGCGTCCAGGCCGAGACCGCAGCCGAGGTCGGCGACGCGCCGGGCCCCCGCGGCCGCCAGCCGGTCCGCGTGCAGGCCCGCGACCAGCGGGCGGGTGGCCTGCTCCAGGCCGTCGCGGGTGAACAGCATCCGGCGCGCCTCCGGCCCGAGGCGGGCCTCCGCTCGGGACCGCAGCGCGGCCTGGGTCAGCGCGGCGGCCACGCGCTCCGGAGGATGCCCGGCCGCACGCAGGCGGGAGGAGACCGCGAGCGCGTCGGCCTCGCGGTACCCGGCGAGGGAGTCGAGCAGCGCGCGGCCCTCCGGCTCGAGGACGGGGGCCAGGGCGGTGGCGTCCGCCTCCGAGGCGGCGGCCGTGGGGCGCGGCGGGCGGGAGGCGGGGCGGGGGCGGGCCATGCGCCCCACCCTAGGTCCGAAGCGTGGACCCCGGGCGCAGACCCGGCACGGGCTTCTAGGATGGGCGGCATGACTCTGCCCTTCGCCGACTCCGCGCAGTCCACTCTCGGAATCGAGTGGGAGCTCGCGCTCGTGGACGCCGTGTCCGGCGAGCTGCGCTCCGAGGCCCCGGACCTGCTGCGCGCCCTGCATGTGACCGAGGGCCTCGCCGAAGACGACGTGAACCCGCACATGACCAGCGAGCTCCTGCAGAACACGGTGGAGCTCGTCACGGGTGTGCACGAGCGCGTCGACGCCGCGACGGCGGACCTCGGCCGGATCGCCGCGCGCGTGGCCGACGCCGCGGCTGCGCGGGGCATCTCCCTGTTCTGCCAGGGCACGCACCCGTTCGCGGACGCGATCGCGCAGCCCTCGACGCCCAGTGAGCGCTACGACCGCATGCTGGATCTCACCCAGTACTGGGGTCGGCAGCTGCTGATCTTCGGCGTGCACGTGCACGTGGGCCTGGACGACGTCTCCAAGGCCATGCCGGTGGTGAACGGCCTGGTCAACCGAGTGCCGCACCTGCTCGCACTCTCGGCCTCCTCCCCCTTCTGGGCGGGCACGGACACGGGCTACCAGTCCCAGCGCACCCTCCTGTTCCAGCAGCTGCCCACGGCCGGCCTGCCGTTCCAGTTCCAGGAGTGGGAGGACTTCGAGCGCTGCGTGGCCCAGATGGAGCAGGTGGGCATGATCGCGGACGTCACCGAGTGCCGCTGGGACGTGCGGGCCGTGCCCCGCCTGGGCACGGTGGAGATGCGCGCGTGCGACGGCCTGGCCACGCTCGAGGAGATCGCCGCCGTGACCGCCTACACGCAGTGCCTCGTGGATGACCTGTCCGCGAGCCTGGAGCGCGGTGAGACGGTCGAGGTCCTGCCGCCGTGGCACGTGCAGGAGAACAAGTGGCGCGCCGCCCGGTACGGCATGGACGCCACCGTGATCGTGGACGCCCGGGGCACCCAGGTCCCGCTGGCGGAGCACCTGCCGGCGGAGATCGAGCGACTGACCCCGGTCGCCGAGCGGCTGGGCTGCGCGGCGGAGCTCGCCGGCGTCCAGGCGATGATCGACGACGGTGGCGCCGCGCGTCAGCGTCGCGTGGAGGCACAGGCCCTGGCCGGCCCGCCGGCCGCGGGTGAGGACGCGGATGACGCGGTGGCCCCGTTGCGCGCGGTCGTGCTGGACGCCGCCGCCCGCACCCGCGCGTCGCTGGACGGCCGCACCGGCTGAGCGGCCGTTCCCCCGGCGAGGTGGCGGCCCCGCCGCCCCTGCAGGCTTCCGCCGGCCCGCCCGGCGCGGCTACGGTCGCACCATGCGAGCACTCACATGGCAGGGAAAGCGCAACGTCGCCGTCGAGGACGTCCCGGATCCTCGGATCCAGGAGCCGACGGACGCGATCATCGAGGTCACTTCGACCGGCATCTGCGGGTCGGACCTGCATCTGTACGAGGTCCTGGGGCCGTTCATGGACGCGGGGGACGTGATCGGTCACGAGCCGATGGGCATCGTCCGCGAGGTCGGGTCCGAGGTCACCCACATCCGGCCCGGTGACCGGGTGGTCGTGCCCTTCACCATCTCCTGCGGGCGGTGCTGGATGTGTCAGCGCGGGCTGCAGTCCCAGTGCGAGGCCACCCAGGTGCGGGAGCAGGGCTCCGGCGCCGCACTCTTCGGCTACTCCCGGCTCTACGGCTCCGTCCCCGGCGGACAGGCCGAGTTGCTGCGCGTGCCCCACGCGGACTACGGCCCCGTGAAGGTGCCGCACACCGGCCCGGATGAGCAGTGGCTGTTCCTCTCGGACGTCGTCCCCACCGCCTGGCAGGGGGTCCAGTACGCGAACGTCCCCGACGGCGGCACGCTCGCGGTGCTCGGCCTCGGCCCCATCGGCCAGCTGGCGGCACGCATCGGCGTGCACCTGGGGTACCGGGTGATCGGCGTCGACCCGGTCCCCGAGCGCCGCGCGATGGCGGCCCGGCACGGCATCGAGGTCCTGGACGCCGACGGCGGCGAGGCCGAGGTGCTCCGCGAGCGCACCAGCGGCCGCGGCCCCGACGGGGTCGTGGACGCGGTCGGCATGGAGGCGCACGCCTCCCCGGCGGGGCATGCGGCCCACACCGCCGTGGGCCTGCTGCCCGACGCGCTCGGCCGGGCGGCCATGAAGACCGCCGGCGTCGACCGCCTGAGCGCCCTCCACACCGCGATCGACGCGGTCCGGCGTGGCGGCACGGTGTCGCTCTCCGGGGTCTACGGCGGCATGAAGGACCCGATGCCGATGCTCACCCTGTTCGACAAGCAGGTCACCCTGACGATGGGCCAGTGCAACGTCCGTCGCTGGGTGGACGACCTGCTGCCCCTGCTCGACGACCCGTCCGACCCCCTCGGCGTGCTCGACCTGACCACGCACACCGCCCCGCTCGAGGACGCGCCCGCCCTCTATGGGACGTTCCAGAAGAAGGAGGACGGCTGCATCAAGGTGGTCCTGAAGCCGTGAGGATCGTCGTCCTGGGCGCGACGGGCAACGTCGGCACCGCTGTCCTGCACCGCCTCCAGGCCGCGGACGAGGTGAGCTCGATCGTGGGCGTGAGCCGGCGCGGCCCGGACCGGGCCGGAGCGCCCTACGACGGCGTCGAGTGGCACCGCCTGGACGTCGCGGAGCCCACGGCGGCGGGGCGGCTGCGCGAGATCGTCGCCGGCGCCGACGCCGTCGTCGACCTGGTGTGGGTGATCCGCCCCAACCGCGACCGTGACCACCTGCGCGCCGTCAACGTGGTCGGCAACGAGCGGGTGTTCCGGGCCGTGGCCGAGGCGGGTGTGCCCCACCTGGTCTACGCGTCCTCGGTGGGCGCGTACGGGCCCGGGCCGAAGGGCCGCGCCGTGGCCGAGTCCCATCCCACCACCGGGGTCCCCACCTCGCACTACGCCGCGCAGAAGGCCGAGGTCGAGTCGATCCTCGACCGCGTGCAGGCCGAGCACCCGGAGCTGCTGGTGACCCGGCTGCGCCCCGGGCTGATCTTCCAGTCCGCGGCCGGGCCCGAGATCAAGGACTACTTCCTGGGCGACCTCGTCCCCGCCCGGCTGGTCGCCCGCCTGCGCACTCCGGTGCTCCCCTTCCCGCGGGGCCTGCGATTCCAGGCGCTCACGGCCCAGGACGTGGCGGACGCGTACTGGCGCGTGATCGCCCACCGGGCGGGCGGGGCCTTCAATGTGGCCGCCGACCCCGTGCTGGACGCGCACACCATGGGCACCGTCCTCGGGGCGCGCCGCATCCTGGAGTTGCCCGTGGGCCTGTTCCGAGCGGCCGCGGCGCTGACCTACCGGGCACGGCTGCAGCCCACCGACCCGGGGTGGGTGGACATGGCCGCGGCAGCGCCCATCATGGACACCACGGCCCTGCGCGCCGCGACCGGCTGGTCCGAGACCACCGACGCCCGGGAGGCGGTCCGCCTCGTGCTCGACCATCTCGACGGCGCCGAAGGCCTCGGCAACGCCGGGCACCGCTCGCACTCGCCCACGGAATGAGGACGATGACCATCACCCGTCGGGCCGCCCTGACGGGCCTGCTCGGGGGCGTCGCCCTCGGGTTCACCGCCTGCACCTCCTCCGGCTACCCCGCCGACCCGGACGGCACCCTGGACCGCGTCACGGGCGGGGTGCTGCGCGCCGGCGTCGTGCACCACCCGCCCCACGTGGACGCCTCGGGCGCCGAGCCCGTCGGCCCCGAGCCCGACCTGATCCGCGGCTTCGCGGCGGCGCACGACGCACGCGTCGAGTGGACCGTGGCCGGGGAGGAGGCGCTCATGACCGCGCTGGAGAAGGGCGACATGGACCTGGTGGCCGGCGGCCTGACCTCGGCGTCCCCGTGGACGTCGCACGCGAGCATCACCCGCGACTACGCCGAGGCGGAGGGCCCGGACGGCGAGCCGGTGAAGCTCGTGATGGCCGTGCCCCTGGGTGAGAATCAGATGCTCACGGCCCTCGAGGCGTACTTCGACCAGCGCGCAGCGGAGGAGGCCCGATGACGCGGCGGGACACCCGGGAGACGGGGCCGAGCGGGCGCAGGTTCGGCGCCACGGAGCTGCCCCCGGAGATCGAGCGCGTGGTCCAGCAGGCCAAGCGGCTCGAATGGGCGACGCTGGGGGTGATCGTGGTCACGATCGTCCTCGTGGCGATCGTGATGGGCTCCTCGCAGGCCATGCGGGCCGCGTGGATCGAGGACCTGCTCTCCCTGATCCCGCCGATCGCGTTCCTCGTCGCCCTGCGCGTGGCCCGCATGGCCCCGACGCGGGCCCGGCCCTACGGCTCTCACCGGTCCGTCGGGGTGGGGCACCTCGTGGCCGCCGTCGCCCTGTCCGTGATGGGCGTGGTCCTCGTCGGCGACTCCCTCCTGGGCCTGGTGACGGCGGAGCACCCGCCCATCGGCACGTTCGACCTGTTCGGGCACACCGTGTGGCAGGGCTGGTTCATGATGGCCGTGATGGCCCTGTCCGTGCCCGGGCCCATGATCCTCGGCCACAAGAAGCTCACGCTGGCCGAGCAGCTCCACGACCGCGTGCTGTACGCGGACGCGGACATGAACAAGGCGGACTGGCAGACGGGCGTGGCGACCATCGTCGGCGTGGCCGGCATAGGCCTGGGCTGGTGGTGGGCGGATTCCGCTGCGGCGATCTTCGTGGGCGTGAGCATCGTGCTGGACGGCTGGAAGAACCTGAAGGAGGCCGTCACGAACCTGGCGGATCGCCGCGCCGCCACGATCGACGGCGCCCGGCCGCACCCGCTCATCGACCGTGCCGAGCGGGTCGCCTGGGCGGAGCCGTGGGTGCGCCAAGCGGGCGCCCGCGTCCGGGACGAGGGCCACGTGTTCCACGTCGAGATGTTCGTGGTGCCGCACGAGGGGGCGGACGTGACGGTGGACCGCTGCTGCGCGCTGCGGGACGCGATCGCCGCCCTGGACTGGAAGCTGCAGGACGTCGTCGTCGCCCCGGTGGACGAGCTGCCCGCCGAGGTGCACGGCGGTCGGTCCGGGGAGCATCAGACGGGCGAGGAGTAGCCCGGGCCTCAGCCGGTCAGGAACCGGCCCTCGAGGGTGGCGGAGGTGATGCGCTGGACCTCGCGCTGCTGGTCCGCGGCGTTCTCGCGCAGGGCGTGCATCTCGGCGGCGTCGACCGCCGGCAGGTGCGGAGCCAGCTGTTCGAGGACGTGCCACATCGCGGACTTGGCCTGGAGCATGCCCTGCAGCAGGTCCAGTTCGATCTGCGTCCAGCCGGAGCCGCGCGTGCGCAGCGCGTTCACGGGGTTGAGGCGTCCACCGACCTCGGCCGCCGCTCCGGCGGCCCGGTCCACCAGCGGGGTGCGGAGGCCCAGCTCGCCGATGAGCGCCTCGAGGCGGTCCTGGTCGTCCTGGACGGCGTCGCCGAGGCGGCGCAGCGCGGCCTCCTGCGAGGTGCCGGCCCAGGTCTGCTCGGCGGCGCGGAACGCCTTCACACCGGAGCGGGAGCCGAGCAGGTGCTGATTGAGGAAGTCCTCCAGCATCTGCTCGTCCACGGCGGCGGAGGTGGACTCGGGGCGGAGGTGTTCGTGACCGGTCATGGGCCCTGTCTACGGAGCCCCTGATTCGACGGCAAGAGGCCGGGCGCGCTCAGACGCTGACGACCTCGACCGGCTGTCCCGGGTCCGCGCCGAACCACGCGTCGGAGGGGGCGACGCCGTCGCGCACCAGGCGTGCGCCGAGCGCGGCGACCATCGCCCCGTTGTCGGTGCACAGGTTCACGGGCGGGACGGTCAGCTCGATGCCCGCGGAGCGGCACCGGTCGGCGAGCAGGGCGCGCAGGCGCGAGTTCGCCGCGACGCCGCCGCCGAGCATCAGGTGGGTGAGCCCGTGCTCGCGGCAGGCGCGGACGGCCTTGGCGGTGATCACGTCCGCGACGGCCTCCTGGAAGGAGGCGGCGATGTCCGCGCGCGGCACCTCGAGGCCGCGGGCCTCGAACTGCTCCACGGCCCGGGAGACGGCGGTCTTCAGCCCGGAGAAGGACCAGTCATGCCGATGCGGGCCGGGCTCCTCGGCGCTGCCGACGAACTTGCCCGCGGTGAGCCCGCGCGGGAAGCGGAAGGCACTCGGATCGCCCTCGGCGGCGAGCCGGTCGATCACGGGGCCCCCGGGGTAGCCCGCCCCGATGAGGCGGGCGACCTTGTCGTACGCCTCGCCGGCCGCGTCGTCGATGGTCGAGCCCAGCAGCTCGACCTCGGAGCTGATCCGGCCCACGCGCAGGATCTCGGTGTGCCCGCCGGAGACGAGCAGCGCGCCCAGGTCCGCGGGCAGGTCGTCCCACTGCGCGGGCCGCACGCCGTCCAGCATGCCCACGCCCACGTGCGCCACGAGATGGTTGATGCCGTAGAGGGGCGTGCCGAGGGCCGTGGCCAGCGCCTTCGCCCCCGCGACCCCCACCATGAGGGCGCCCGCCAGACCCGGGCCGGAGGTGACGGCGATCGCGTCGAGGTCCGCGAGGGTGACGTCGGCGGTGTCCAGGGCGCGGCGGATCGTGGGCACGAGGGCCTCGAGGTGGGCGCGGGCGGCGATCTCCGGGATCACGCCGCCGAAGCGCACGTGCTCCTCGACGGAGGAGGCGACCTCGTGGGCCAGCAGGGCGGTGCCGCGGACGACGCCGACGCCGGTCTCGTCGCAGGAGGACTCGATGCCGAGCACGAGGGGGGCTGCGGTGGCGGTGGGCATGGGCTCCAGTCTAGTGAGCGGCCCGGTCACAGGGGCTTGCGCATGATCACGGCGTCCTCGCCGCCCGGGTAGTAGCGGCGGCGCACGTGCAGCTCCTGGAATCCGTGGCGCGCGTAGAGCCGCCGGGCGGCGGCGTTGGAGGCCCGGACCTCGAGCATGAGCGAGCTCGCACCGCGCGCCGCGGCCTCCGCGGCCATCCAGCGCAGCTGGGCTGCTCCGATCCCCCGCCCCTGCGCCGCCGCGACGGTGCCCACGGTCTGCACGTCGGCGACGTCGCCGACCACCATGATCCCGCCGTAGCCGACGATCTCGCCGGGGGCGGGGCCGTCGTCGTCGGCGGCGACCTCTCCAGGCGCGGGCACGTCGCGGACGACCACGCGGTAGTCCCGGGTGGGCGGACGGCCGTGCACGTCCCGTCCGCCGGCGGGGCCGGTCTGGGCGAGTTCCTCCTCGTAGAAGTGCGCGGGCCAGGCGTCGAGCGGGAAGAGGGTGGCCTCGTGGGCGAGCACCTCGGGGATGTCCCACACGGTCATGGGGCGCAGCAGGTACCCGGGCGGCAGCCCGTGCTCGTCCTCGGCGGGGCTCCCGTCACCGGACGGGGCCGGCTCGGCCGGGCTCACGCGCCCGCCCGCTTGCGGGGGCCGGGGACCTTGGCGTCGGACTCGCGCAGGTAGAGCGGCTCGGCGGGCACGAGGCCGCGGCCGCGCCGCAGGGCGAGCTCGGCCACCTGCCCCACCCCGACGGCGGACGGCGTGGCCGACTCCCAGTCCGGCACCGCGCGCAGCGCCTCGGGGTAGAGCCCGGCCCCCGCGCCGTAGACGGGCAGCGGGGTGACCTCGTCCGCCGGCGAGACGAAGGGGCCGTGCAGCAGCGTCGGCTGCCCGCCGACCTGCGCGTAGTGGGCCCAGTAGACCTCGCGGCGGCGGGCGTCCGTGGCGACCACGAACTCCTCGATCCCGTGGCGGAAGGCGTCGACGCCGGCCGCGTGGGCGAGCGCGTCGAGGCTGCGGACCCCGTGCACGGGCACGTCCCACGCCAGGCCGAGGGCGGCCGCCGTCGCCAGGCCCGCGCGCAGCCCCGTGAAGGGTCCGGGGCCGACGCCGACCGCGAGCGCGTCCAGCGCGGTGCCGGTGACACCGGCCTCGCCGAGCACGGTCTGCACCGCGGGGGCGAGCACCTCGGCGTGGGCGTGGGTGTCGTCCGTGGCCCAGTGCGCGAGCTCCTCACCGTCCCGCAGGACGGCGACGGAGGCGGCGGCGGAGGAGTCGATCGCGAGGAGCAGGGCCATGGCCGCCAGTCTACGGAAGCACGACGCCGGCCCAGCGCGGGCCGCGGCCGGTCACGATGGCCGAGCGCAGCTCCTCGGCCTGGCTTCCGTCCTCGTCGGAGAAGTCGGTGACGATGCCGTCCTCGCCCTCCCCCGCGGAGGCGGCGGGGGCGTCCTCACCCCCGCGGGCCCGGACGATCTCGATGTCCAGCCACGAGGCGTCCGGGTCCTCGGGGAACCCGGCGAGGGACTCGGCCATGCCCCGGCCCCACTCGACGACGGTCACGGAGCGGTCCACGCTCGCGTCCAGGTCGAGGTCCGTGAGCTCCCCCGCCGAGCGCAGCCGGTACGCGTCCACGTGCACGAGGTCCGGGGTGCCCGCCGGGGCGTCGGCCGGGGCGGGGTGGACGCGGGAGAGGACGAACGTCGGCGAGACCACGCCGGAGGCCACGCCGAATCCGCTGGCCAGCCCCTGGGTGAAGGTCGTCTTGCCCGCGCCGAGGTCGCCCGTGAGGATCAGCACGTCGCCGGCGCGGAGCACCCCGGCGAGGGCGCGGCCGAACGCCCGGGTGCCGTCGGCGCCCTCGAGCGGGACCGTCGCCGTCAGCACGGGCTCGGGCAGGGTCGGGCCGGGGGCGGGGATCGCGTGGTCGCTCATGGGCAGGCCTCCTGGGTCGGCGTGGGGTCCACGTGCTGCCGGTCCACGCGGCCTCCGATGCGGGTCACCAGCTCGTAGTTGATCGTCCCGGCGGCCGCGGCCCACTCCTCCACCGGAATGCCGGAGGCCGGTCCGAACAGCTCGACGGCGTCGCCGGGCGCGTCCGCGGCGTCCGGGCCGAGGTCCACCACGAACTGGTCCATCGCGATGCGGCCCACCACGGGGACGGTCCGGCCGCCGACGTGGACGCGCGTGCCCTCGACGACGCGCGGGACGCCGTCGGCGTAGCCGAGGGGCACGAGCCCGAGGGTGGTGGGCTCCGCCGTGACGTGGCGGAACCCGTAGGACACGCCCTGCCCGGCGGGGACGGCCTTGACGTTGGCCAGGACGGTGACGAGGGACATGGCCGGGCGCAGTCCGAGCTCGGCGGCGGTGACGTCCGCGAACGGGGAGAGCCCGTACAGGCCCAGGCCGACGCGCACCATGTCCAGGTGCGTGTCCGGCCGGGCGAGGGCGGCGGGCGTGTTGGCCAGGTGCCGCAGCAGCGGGTGGCCGAGGGCCTCGGCGGCCTCGGCGGCCATCCGTTCGAACCGCAGCAGCTGCGCCGTGGTCTCGGCGGCCCGGTCCGGCTCGTCCGCCACGCCGAGGTGGGAGAACACGCCCTCCACCCGCACGAGGCCCGCGGCCTCGAGCTCGGCGGCGCGCGCGACGAGCGCGGGCCACCGCTCGGGCGTGCAGCCGTGGCGGCCCAGGCCGGTGTCCGCCTTCAGGTGCAGGACGGCGCGGACCTCGGGTCCGGCCCCGCCGCGGGCCCGCAGCCCGCGGACGGCGTCGGCGACGGCGTCGAGGTCCCAGCCCGAGACGCCGAGGGTCACCTCCGCCTCCACCGCGGCGGCGAAGTCCGTGGCCCCGGTGTGCAGCCACGCGAGCACGGGCAGGGGCACCCCCGCCGCGCGCAGGGCCAGGGCCTCGCGCACGTGGGCCACCCCGAGCCGGTCCGCGCCGGCGGCCGCGGCGGCGCGGGCGACGGCCACCGCGCCGTGGCCGTAGGCGTCAGCCTTGACGACGGCGGTCAGCAGCGGCCGGCTGCCGTCGGGGCGCCGGATCCGCTCCCGCAGCACGCCCACGTTGTGCCGGACGGCCGCCAGGTCGATGCGTACGGCGCGCTCGGTGTCGACCGGGCTGACGTCGGCGAGGCTCATCGGACGGCCTCCAGCTCGGCGTCGTCCGGCCACCACAGGCGCGCGACGCGCGCGCCCAGCGCGGTCGGCAGCGTGGCCGTGGTGATCCGCCCGGCGCGGGCCTGGCCGGCCCCGGCCTGGGCGTGCAGCCAGGCGGCGGCGGCCGCGAGCCGGGCCGTGGGCGCCGGGCCGGGATCCTCCCCGGCCCGGCGCGCCCGCGAGCGCCGCGCCACGTCCGCGGCCAGGACGGCACCGATCGCCCCGGAGAGCACGTCACCGGTGCCGCCCATCGCGAGTTCGGGCCCGCCGCCGGTCACGGCCCACGCCTCGCCGTCCGGGGCGACCACGAGGGTGCGCTGACCCTTGAGCAGGACGGTGGCCCCGTGCGCAGCGGTCCACGCCCGCAGCGCCGCGAGCGGGTCGGCGGCGTCGGCGCCGTCCGCGGGGACGCGCTCGTGCAGCCGGGACCACTCCCCGGCGTGCGGCGTCAGGACCACGGGCGTGCCGGCCGCGCGCAGCGCCCGCAGCTCGGCGGCGGTGACCAGGTCCAGGGCCGAGGCGTCGGCGACCAGGGCCGCCTCCGGCCGTTCCTCGAGCGCGGCGAGGACGCCGGCCCAGCGCCGCCGCGCGTCGTGCTCGGTGTCCAAGCCGGGGCCGGCCACCCAGGCGTCCGCGCGCGACGGCTCGGGCCCCTCCGCCGAGACCAGCGCCTCGGGGTGGGCGGCGAGCACCAGGTCCCGGGTGGTCTGCGGGCCGGAATGGTGCACCATGCCCGCGCCCGTGTGCAGCGCACCCGCGCTCGCGAGCACGGCGGCCCCCGGGTAGCGCTCCGATCCGGCGACGACGGCCACCACGCCGCGCGTGTACTTGTGGGCCTCGGCCGCGGGGGCCGGGTGGGCGGTCCGTGCGGCGGCCTCGTCCATCACGCCCAGCCGCGCGGCCGGCGACGTCGGCAGGTGCGGTCCCAGCCCGATGTCCGCCACGTGCACGGTGCCCGCGCGGCCTGCCCCCTCCCCGAGGACGAGGCCGGACTTGAGGGCGCCGAACGTCACGGTCGCGGCCGCGCGGAGGGCCTCCCCCCGCACCTCGCCGGTGTCCGCGTCCACACCGGAGGGCACGTCGCACGCCAGCACGAGCGCATCCGCCGGCAGCGCGCGCGCCGCGGCGGGCAGCTCATACTCGCCGGTGAAGCCTGTGCCGAGCACGCCGTCCACCACGAGCGCGGCCTCGGGCGGCACCGCGTCGGCGCGGCGTCCCCCGGCCGCTCGCAGCGCAGCCCAGCCCTCGGCGTGCCAGCGCGGGGCGCCGTCGTCGTCCCGGCGGACGGGCACGGCGACCGCGGCCACGCCCCGACGGCGCAGGAACGCGAGGGCGAACAGCGCGTCCCCGCCGTTGTTGCCGGGGCCGACGAGGGCGGCCACCGTCGTGCCGGCCACCGGGCCGCGCTCACGCAGCAGGGCCGCGGCGTGCTCGGCCAGGGCCCAGGCGGCGGCGCGCATCAGCTCCGGGCCGCGGCCGGCCGCGAGCAGGGGCTCCTCGGCCGTGCGCACGGCCGAGCCGGTCACGGCGATGCGGGTCAGGTCATCGGCGGTCATGCGGACTCCTCCTCGGCCGCGCGGCGTTCGGCGACCACGTAGGCGGTGGCGACGTCCCCGTCATGGCTGAGGGAGAGGTGCCAGTGGGTGATGCCCAGGGCCTCGGCCTGGGCCTGCACGGTGCCGGTCAGGTGCACGGTGGGGCGGCCGTCGCCGTGGTCCGGGCGCGGGATCCAGCAGTGGTGCCACATCATCCCGGGCGGGGCGCCCATGGCCTTGGCGATCGCCTCCTTGGCGGCGAAGCGCGCGGCCAGCGAGCGCAGCGGCAGGTCCCGCTCATCCTCGGTGAACAGGCGTGCGCGCAGCGCCGGGGTGCGCTCGAGCTGCGCCCGGAACCGCGGGACGTCCACCACGTCCACCCCCACGCCGACGATCACGCCGCCCCCGCCCGCCGGGCGCCCACGACGACGGCGCCGGCCTCGTCCCCGACGGGCTGCCCGCGCAGTCGCTTGGCCAGGTCGAGCGGCCACTGCAGCACGCCGGGCAGCTGCTGGTCGCAGCCCGGCGTGAGCATCGCCTTCCCGTAGGCCAGCACGCCGTAGACGCCGTGCTGCAGGCGGCCGAGCCGGTCGAAGCCGGCGTCGAACGCGTACAGGGACACACGGCCCTCCTCGGGTGTGAGGCACCGCTCCGCCAGCAGCCGCGCACGCTCCACGTGCTGGTGGAAGGTGAGCACGCCCAGGTGGTGCAGGCCCAGCTCGCGCATGCGGTCGGCCGCGTGGACGACCTCGCCCTGGGTGGTCACCGGATCGGGCGCGAAGCACTCGACGGTGACGCCTTCCAGCCGCGGGTCGCGCTCCTCCGGGCCGCCGCACAGCTTCTCGTGCCCGTCCGGCCCCAGGTACGCGGAGACGAAGAGCCGGTCGGCGACGCCGGACGCGGCGAGCTCGATCGCGGCGTCGTAGACGCGGGGCTGGCTGTAGAGGACGAGGAGGGCGTCCACGCGCGGTGCGTCGTCCGGGTGCGGATCCGTCACGGCGTGCGTGGCCCACCCCGCGCCGAAGGCCAGTCCCAGCGCCGCCAGGGTCGCCACGGTGGCGCAGAGGGCCCGCGCCCACCGCGGCAGGCCACGGCGGACGCGCCCCCGGTCCACCTGCGGGCTCATGCGCCCTCGGGGACCTGCCGCAGCACGACGGTGGAGCGGGCCGGGAGCTCAAGCACGTCCCCGGCACGCACGCGGGGGCGGGTGCCGTCCGGGGCGACGTGGGACGAGGTGTCCACGACGACCTCCCACTCCGCCGGGAACGTGGGCCCGGGCAGGGTGTACGGCACGGGCTCCCACCACGCGTTCATGAGGACGTAGAAGTCCCGGTAGGGCTCCTCCCCTTCCTCGTCCCCGCGGGTGAGCATGTGCCCGTTGAGGTAGAAGCCGATCGACCGGGCCTCGGCGCCCCAGTCGTCCTCCGTCTTGGCGGTCGCGTCCGGCTCGAGCCACACGATGTCCGGCAGGGGCGCCTCGACGTCGCGGGCCGCGGGGCGACCGTCGAAGTGGTGGCGACGGCGGAACACCGCGTGGTCACGGCGCAGCGCGATCAGGTCGCGGGTGAACGCCACGAGCGAGTCGTCCATGGCGGACCAGTCGATCCACGAGATCTCGTTGTCCTGGCAGTAGACGTTGTTGTTGCCGCCCTGGGTGCGGCCCAGCTCGTCGCCGTGGCTGATCATGGGCACGCCCTGGCTGATCAGCAGGGTGGCCAGGAAGTTGCGGCGCTGGCGGGCGCGGAGCGTCACGACCTCGGGGTCGTCGGTCTCCCCCTCCACGCCGCAGTTCCACGAGCGGTTGTGCGCCTCGCCGTCGTTGTTGTCCTCGCCGTTGGCCTCGTTGTGCTTCTCGTTGTAGGAGACGAGGTCGCGCAGCGTGAAGCCGTCGTGGGCCGTGACGAAGTTCACGGACGCACCGGGGCCGCGCCCGTCCCCCTCGTAGAGGTCGGCCGAGCCGGTCAGGCGGGTGGCGAACTCGCCGAGGGTGCCGGGCTCGCCGCGCCAGAAGTCGCGTACCGCGTCCCGGTACATGCCGTTCCACTCGGACCAGAGGCCGGGGAAGTTGCCCACCTGGTAGCCGCCCCAGCCCACGTCCCACGGCTCGGCGATGAGCTTGACGGTGCGCAGCACCGGGTCCTGGCGGACCACGTCGAAGAACCCGGAGAACATGTCCGGGCCCTGCTCCCCCTCCACCCGGGTGAGGGTGGTGGCCAGGTCGAACCGGAAGCCGTCCACGTGCATCTCGGTGACCCAGTAGCGCAGGGAGTCCATGACCAGCTGGAGGGCCTTGGGGCTGGAGAGGTCCACCGAGTTCCCGGTGCCCGTGTAGTCCATGTAGTGCCGCTCGTCGCCCTCGACGAGGTGGTAGTAGCCGGCGTTGTCCAGCCCGCGCAGGCTGAGCATGGGGCCCTTGTCGTTGCCCTCGGCCGTGTGGTTGTAGACCACGTCGAGGATCACCTCGAGACCAGCGGCGTGCAGGTCCTTCACCATCTGCTTGAACTCGCGGACCTGGCCGCCCACCTCCGAGGAGGAGGCGTAGGCGGCGTGCGGGGCGAAGAAGCCGAGCGTGTTGTAGCCCCAGTAGTTGCTCAGCCCCTTCTCCTGCAGGGTGGCGTCGTTGACGAACTGGTGCACGGGCATCAGCTCGACGGCGGTCACCCCGAGCTCGGTCAGGTGGCGGACCACCTCCGGGTGGGCCATGCCCGCGTAGGTGCCGCGCAGCTCCTCCGGGACGGCGGGGTGCAGCTTGGTCATGCCCTTGACGTGGGTCTCGTAGATCACCGTGTCCGTGAGCTCGACGGCGGGTGGGGCGTCATCGCCCCAGTCGAAGTCCTCGGCGACGACGACGCCGAGCATGCTCGTGCCCAGGTTGTCCGAGGTGTCGATGCGGTCCGGCTCGTCGAAGTCGTACGAGTGGTGCTGCTGGCCCCACTCGTAGTCGCCGGTGAACGCCCGCGCGTACGGGTCCACGAGGATCTTGGCCGGGTTGTGCCACAGGCCGCGGGCGGGGTCCCAGGGGCCGTGCACGCGGTAGCCGTAGCGCTGCCCGTGGCCGATGCCCGCCACGTGGGCGTGCCATGTGGTGCCGTGCCGCTCCTCGAGAGGGATGCGCGTCTCCGTGCCGTCGTCGGCGACGAGGCACAGCTCGACCGCCTCCACCTCGCGGGAGACCGCGAGGGCGAAGTTGGTGCCGGTCTCGTCCACGGTGGCCCCGAGGGGGTACGGCTGGCCGATCTCCACTGTGTGCATGACTCTCCGGGGTCTCGTCGTGCGGCCCGCCGGGTGCGGCGGGCCTCCTCGGGGAGTCTACTGGGGCGGGAGGACACCGTCCCGGACGCGTCGCGGGCCCGGCCGCTGTGTGGCGGCCGGGCCCGGCAGGAGAGGTCTCGGTGGCCTCAGCGGCGGATCACTCCACCGTGACGGACTTGGCGAGGTTGCGCGGCTGGTCCACGTCGTAGCCCTTCGCCGTGGCGAGCTCGAGGGCGAAGATCTGCAGCGGGACCGTGGTCAGCAGCGGCATGAGCATCGGCTGGGTCTCGGGGACCTCGAAGACGACCTCGGCCTGGCCGCGCACGGCCGCGTCGCCGCGCTCGGCGACGGCGAAGGTGCGGGCGCCGCGGGCGCGGACCTCCTGGATGTTCGAGACCACCTTGGCGTGCAGCGAGTGACGGTCCAGGGGCGAGGGCATGACCACGAAGACCGGCTGGCCGTCGTCGATCAGGGCGATCGGGCCGTGCTTGAGCTCGCCCGCGGCGAAGCCCTCGGCGTGGATGTACGCAAGCTCCTTGAGCTTGAGCGCGCCCTCCATGGCCACCGGATAGCCGACGTTGCGGCCGAGGAACAGGACGGAGGTGGCGTCGGCCATCGAGCGGGCGAGCTCCTTGACCTGGTCCTTGGCGGCGAGGATCTCCTCGATCTTGCCGGGGATCGCTCCGAGGTCCGCCAGGATGTCCTTGATCTGGCCGCTGAACAGCTTCTTGTTCAGCTGGGCCAGGTACAGGCCCAGCAGGTAGGCCGCGGTGATCTGCGCCAGGAACGCCTTGGTGGAGGCGACGGCGATCTCGGGGCCGGCGTGCGTGTAGAGCACGGCGTCCGACTCGCGCGGGATCGTGGAGCCGTTGGTGTTGCAGATGGACACGGTGCGGGCGCCCTGCTCCTTGGCGTAGCGGACCGCCATGAGGGTGTCCATGGTCTCGCCGGACTGGGAGATGGACACCACGAGGGTGTGCGGGTCGATGATCGGGTCGCGGTAGCGGAACTCGTGGGAGAGCTCCACCTCCACGGGGATCCGGCACCAGTGCTCGATGGCGTACTTGGCCACCGTGCCCGCGTAGGCGGACGTGCCGCACGCCAGGACGATGATCTTGTCGACGGCCTTGAGCTCCTCGGGGTCGATCCGCAGCTCGTCCAGCATCAGGGCGCCGGCGGCGTCCGTGCGGCCCAGCAGGGTGTCCTGCACGGCCTGGGGCTGGTCGTGGATCTCCTTCTCCATGAAGGTCTCGAAGCCGCCCTTCTCCGCGGCCGAGGCGTCCCAGTCCACGGTGAAGCGCTTGCCGTCGGCGGGGCCGCCCCGGAAGTCCGAGATCTCGACGGCGTCGGCCGTGATCGTCACGACCTGGTCCTGCTCGAGCTCGATGGCCTCGCGGGTGAAGTCGATGAAGCCGGAGACGTCCGAGCCGAGGAAGTTCTCCCCCTCGCCCAGGCCGACGACGAGCGGCGAGTTGCGGCGCGAGGCCACCACGCGGTCCGGGTGGTCCACGTGCACGGCCAGCAGGGTGAAGGCGCCCTCGAGGCGCTGGGAGGCCAGCTGCATGGCGCGGGTCAGGTCCTGGCCGGCCGCGTTCCGGTAGACGTCGGCGAGGAGGTGGGCGGCCACCTCGGTGTCCGTCTCGGAGAGGAACTCGACGCCCTTGGCGAGCAGCTCCTCGCGCAGCTCGGCGTAGTTCTCGATGATGCCGTTGTGGATCAGCGCCAGGCGGCCCTCGTCCGCCACATGCGGGTGGGCGTTGCGGTCGGTGGGGCCGCCGTGGGTGGCCCACCGGGTGTGGCCGATGCCGACGAGGCCGGTGGGGATGGGGTGCTCGGCGAGCTCCTCGGCGAGGTTGGCGAGCTTGCCCGCCTTCTTCCGGTGGTACAGCTGACCGCCGTCCACCACGGCCACACCGGCGGAGTCGTATCCGCGGTATTCGAGACGGCGCAGGCCCTCCATCAGGACGTCGAGAGCGCCGTGCTCACGATCCGACTGGGGCTGGCCGATGTATCCGACGATTCCGCACATGCGCATGAGAATACCGGGCCGGACCCGTCTTCCGCGCACGGCGGGCCGGCTCACTCCGTCCGGGACGAGAACCCCGCGGGATTGGCCTCCTGCCAGGCCCAGAGGTCCCGCACCATCGCGGTCACATCGCGCCGGGCGTGCCAGCCCACCTCGGCGCCGATCGCGTCCACGGCGGCGCACGACTCGGCGATGTCCCCGGGCCGGCGCTCGACCACGCGGTAGGGGATGCGGCCGCCCGTGACCGCCTCGAAGGCGCGCACCATCTCGAACACGGTGACGCCCTCGCCCCGGCCGATGTTCCAGACCCGGGTCGTCGTGCCGCCCCCGGTCGCCACGCGGGCCGCGAGCCATTCGAGCCCGGCCACGTGCGCCTCCGCGAGGTCCATCACGTGGATGAAGTCGCGCACGGCGCTCCCGTCGCGCGTGTCGAAGTCCGCGCCGAACACCCGCAGCTCGGGGTACGCGCCGGAGGCCACCCGCGCCACGAAGGGCATGAGGTTCGCCGGCACCCCGCTCGGGTCCTCGCCCAGCCGCCCGGAGGGATGCGCGCCGACCGGGTTGAAGTAGCGCAGCATCGCCAGCCCGCCGCCGTCGACCGTGGCGCAGACGTCGCGCAGCACCTGCTCCGCCATGAGCTTGGAGTGCCCGTAGGGCGAGACCGGGTCTGTGGCGGCGTCCTCGGCGACCGGCACCGGCGCGCGGTCGCCGTACACGGTCGCGGAGGAGGAGAACAGGACCGTGCGGGCGCCGGCCGCGAGCGCGGCCTCGGCGACGGCGGCCGTGCCGCCCACGTTCACGTCGTAGTAGGCGGCGGGGCGGGTCATCGACTCGGTGGGCGACTTCAGCCCGGCGAAGTGCACGAGTGCGGCCGGGCCGAAGTCCGCGAGCGCCCCGCGGTAGTCCTCGGGGCGGCGGATGTCGGCCACGTGCAGGCGCAGCCGCGACCCGCCCAGACGCGTTCCGGCGAGCTCGGCGACGCGCTCCAGCGACGTCGTCGTCGCCGTGACCAGGCTGTCCAGGACGAGGACGTCGTGGCCCGCCTCGAGCAGCGTGAGCACGGTGTGGGATCCGAGGTATCCGGCACCGCCGGTCACGAGAACGCGCATGGGCCGATCCTATCCGGGCCCTGTGACGTCACGCGGGGGCCCGCTCCGGGCGGGCCGCGGCCATAATGGATCGGGTGACCTACACCCCCCCGACCTCCGAGCTGCCCCTCGTGGGCCCCGAGGAGCCCGCGGACGCCGTGCCCGACGGCCACCAGCGCTCCCCCTTCGTGGAGCTGGACCGCCAGACCTGGGCCCGTCTCGCCTCGGAGATGGCGCAGCCCTTCGACCAGGCGGACGTGGAGCGTCTGCGCGGCCTCGGCGAGCATCTGTCCCTGCGCGAGGTTGCCGAGGTCTACCTTCCGCTCTCGCGCCTGCTGAGCATCAACGTGGAGGCCTCCGCGGCCCTGCGCAGCGCGACCAACGCGTTCCTCGGCGAGCGGACGGGGCGCACCCCGTACGTGATCGGGGTGGCCGGGTCGGTCGCCGTCGGCAAGTCGACGACGGCGCGCGTGCTCCAGGAGATGCTGCGCCGCTGGCCGACCACACCGCGCGTCGAGCTGGTCACCACGGACGGCTTCCTGCACCCCAACGCGGTGCTGCACGAGCGCGGCATCATGTCCCGCAAGGGCTTCCCCGAGTCCTACGACCGCCGCGCGCTGCTGCGCTTCATGGCGGACGTCAAGTCCGGGGCGCAGGAGGTGCGCGCGCCCGTGTACTCGCACATCACCTACGACATCGTGCCGGGCGAGGAACAGGTGGTGCACCGTCCCGACGTGCTGATCGTGGAGGGACTCAACGTGCTGGCCCCGCCGCGCACCCGGGCCGACGGCACCGCCGGGCTCTCCGTCTCCGACTTCTTCGACTTCTCGGTGTACGTGGACGCGCGCGCGTCCTGGATCCGGTCCTGGTACATCGACCGGTTCATGGGTCTGCGCTCGGGGGCCTTCGCCGACCCGCGCAGCTACTTCCACCGGTACTCCTCCCTGTCGGACGCCGAGGCTCAGGCGACGGCCGAGTCCATCTGGGACTCCATCAACGGCCCGAACCTCGAGCAGAACGTGCGCCCGACCCGCGGGCGCGCCCGGCTGGTGCTCACGAAGAACGCGCAACACGAGGTGACCCGCGTGCTGCTGAGGAAGGTCTGATCCATGCGTCGCACCCTCCCCCTCGCCGCGCTGGCCGCGCTCGCGCTGCTCGTGGCCGGTTGCGGCACGCCCGCCGCGGGCCCGTCCCCGGCGACGCCGGCTTCCGGCTCCGCGAGCGCGGCCGCGTCGTCCCGCGCCGCCTCGAGCACGGCGCCGTCGTCGAGCACGCACGCCGACCCGGCCGCCCTCGACGTCGTCGTGAACAAGACCCGCCCCGTGGCTCCGCCCGACTGGGCGCCCTCGGATCTGGTGGCCGTGCCCGGCAGCGAGCTGTCCCTGCGGGCGGAGGCCGCGACGGCGGCCGGTGACCTGCTGGATGCCGCCGCGGCGGCGGGTCACCGCCTCACCACCCTGAGCGCCTACCGCTCGTACGACTACCAGGTCCGGACGTACGGCCACTGGGTCGACGAGCTGGGCCGCGCCGAGGCCGACCGCGTCTCGGCGCGTCCGGGGTACTCCGAGCACCAGACCGGCCTGGCCTGGGACGTGGGCGACGCCGCGACCCCCGCGTGTGACCTGGAAGCGTGCTTCGGCGACACCGCCGCGGGCCGCTGGGTGGCCGCGCACGCCGCCGAGTACGGGTTCGTCATCCGCTATCCCGTCGGGGCCGAGGACGTGACGGGCTTCGCCCACGAGCCGTGGCACCTGCGCTACGTCGGGTCCGCGGAGGCGGCCCGGGTCGAGGCGGCCGGCGGCGTCCTCGAGACCGCGTGGGGCCTGCCTCCGGCGCCGGACTACGCGGACTGAGACGCACGACTCGCTCGACGGTGTACCGCGCCGAATTCGCCACACGTAGGATTCTCCCCATGCTCCAGGGATTCAAAGACTTCATCATGAAGGGCAACGTCCTCGACCTGGCCGTCGCCGTCATCATCGGCGCCGCCTTCGGCAAGATCGTGAACGCGCTCGTCGAGGCGGTCCTCATGCCGCTCATCGCCGCCGCCGTGGGCTCGCCGAACTTCGACTCGTTCGCCGTGCTGACGGTCAACGGCAACGACGTGAAGTTCGGCGTGCTGCTCACCGCCATCGTCAACTTCCTGCTCATCGCCGCGGCCGTGTACTTCGCCATCGTGATGCCGATGAACAAGATGGTCGAGGCCCGCAACCGCCGCCTCGGCATCGACCCCGCCGAGGAGGAGGTGCCCGCCGACGTCGCCGTGCTCACCGAGATCCGCGACCTGCTCGCCGAGCGCCGCGGCGGCCCCACCTCCGGGACCACCACCCTCTGATCGCCCCCTGTCCGACGCCGAAGGGCCCGGGACGACTCACGCGAGTCGCCCCGGGCCCTTCCTTCATGCCCTCGGCGGCACCGGGGCCGTGCCCTCAGGGCCGCGACGTCGTCCGGTCCGCGCTGGACCCGGCGTCCGGGGCGACCTCCGAGTCCTGCCGGTCCGGATCCAGGCACGGCAACCACTCCACGGGGGCGCTCTGCCGCGCACACACGGGCGCGTCCACGGCGAGGAACGCGGCCGACCACAGGACCGCCAGCCCCGCGAGCAGCCCCGCGAACAGGGTCCAGCGGCGGGGCCGGGGGGCCGCGTCCGACGTCATCGGTCCGGTCAGTCGTGCAGGCGCAGCTCGCGCTGCACGACGTCGGCCAGCACCTGGGCCTCCCGGCCGGCGGTCTCCTCGTCCGGGGCCTCGACCATGACGCGCACGACCGGTTCCGTGCCCGACGGGCGCAGCAGCACGCGGCCGGTCTCGCCGAGGCGGGCCTCCGCCTCGGCGACCGCCGCCTGGACGGCCTCGTCCTCGGCGGCGCGGGACTTGTCCACGCCGCGCACGTTCACGAGGACCTGGGGCAGCCGGTCCATCACCGCGGCCAGCTCGGAGAGCGGGGTGCCGGTCTCGGCGACGCGCGAGGCGAGCTGCAGGCCGGTGAGGACACCGTCACCGGTGGTGGCGTGGTCCGAGAAGATCACGTGGCCGGACTGCTCGCCGCCGAGCGAGTAGTCGCCGAGCTTCATGCCGGCCAGGACGTAGCGGTCGCCCACCTGGGTCTCGACGAGCTGGACGCCCTCCCGGCCCATGGCCAGCTTCAGGCCCAGGTTGGACATGACGGTCACGACCAGGGTGTCATCCCGCAGGACGCCGCGGTCCTTGAGGGCCACGGCCATGACGCCCATGATCTGGTCGCCGTCGACGACCTCGCCGCGCTCGTCCACGGCGAGGCACCGGTCGGCGTCGCCGTCGTGCGCGATGCCGAGGTCCGCGCCGTGCTCGCGCACGGCCGCCTGGAGCTTCTCGAGGTGGGTGGAGCCGTAGCCGTCGTTGATGTTGAGCCCGTCCGGGGACGCGCCGATCACGACGACCTCCGCGCCGGCGGCGCGGAACGCCTCGGGCGAGCAGCCGGCGGCCGCGCCGTGTGCGCAGTCCAGGACGACCTTGAGCCCGTCCAGCCGGTGCGGGAGGGTCTGCAGGAGGTGGAGGACGTAGCGGTCCTCGGCATCCGCGAAGACGCGCACGCGGCCCACGTCCGCGCCCTGGGGCCGTCGCGGCGTCACGCCCTCGAGGTGGCGGATGATCTCGTCCTCCTGCGCGTCGGTCAGCTTCTCGCCGCCGCGCGCGAGGAACTTGATGCCGTTGTCCGGGGCCGGGTTGTGGGAGGCGGAGATCATCACACCGAAGTCGGCGTCCAGGTCCCCCACGAGATAGGCGGCGGCGGGGGTCGGCAGCACACCCGCATCCCACACGTCCACGCCGGAGGACGCCAGGCCCGCCTGCACGGCGGCCGCGATGAACTCACCGCTGATGCGCGGGTCCCGGGCCACGACGGCGACCGGGCGTCGGCCGGCGTCGAAGGCCTCCGCGCCGAGGACGGGCGAGGCGGCCTGGGCCAGCTGGACGGACAACTCCACGGTGAGGGTCTCGTTGGCCAGGCCACGGACGCCATCGGTTCCGAACAATCTCGACATGATCAGTCAGTGTAGGGGCCGCCCCTGCGGCCTGCATCACGGGAGGGTCACGAAACGGGCCGGGGGGCGGTAGCATCGGACCGGTCGAGCCCCCGCGGCCACGCCCGTCCGCTCACATCCGCCCGGGAGGCCCCGCCCCGAACCCGAAGGACCTCGATCCATGCCCGACGTGACCCCGCCCCCGCTCCCCCATTCCTGGACGCGCCGCAGCGTGCTGGGCGGCACGGGCCTGGCGATCGCCGCCGGCGTGGCCGGCTGCGGGCGTGATGAGCAGGCCGAGCAGAGCTCGGAGGGCGACGAGCAGGCCACCCGCCTGCCCGCCCCGGACATCATCACCACCGCGCAGTGGGGCGCCATGCAGCCCAACTACTACCTGCAGACCCTGAACGAGCGCCCCTCCTACCTGGTGATCCACCACACCACCACTCCGAACGTCACGGACGGCTCCCGGGAGGCGGCGGAGAGCATCGCGCAGGTGGTCCAGAACGCGCACATGAGCCCCGCGAACGACTGGGGCGACACCGGGCAGCACTTCACCGTCTCCCGCGGCGGCTTCGCGATGGAGGGCCGCCACGGCTCCCGGCACGCGCTCGAGGGCGGACAGACGTTCATGCTCGGCGTCCACGCGCTCGGTTTCAACGCGTATGCGCTCGGCATCGAGTGCGAGGGGCTGTACATGCTGAACCCGCCGCCGCAGAGCCTCTACGCCGGCCTGGTGCCGCTCGTCGCCTACATCTGCCAGCAGTACGAGCTGCCGCCGTCCCGCATCATCGGCCACCGCGACGTCACCGCCACCAGCTGCTGCGGCGACGCGTTCTACGCCAAGCTGCCGATCCTGCGCGAGGACGTCCGCCTCTCCCTGGCCTCGGGCGAGTACCACGTCTCGAAGGGCTTCGGGGCGGACAACCTCTTCGACGACGCGCACGTCACCCCGGAGTACGTGGAGGAGGAGCGCGGCTGAACCCGCCCCCGCACACGACGGCGCCCCTCACCGGAAGGTGAGGGGCGCCGTCGCGTGCGGCCCGGTCAGCGCACGCGCGGGAACGATCCGCCCGAGACCTCGCCGTACTCGGCCAGCTCGTTGGCCGGGCCGCAGATCTGCGGGTCGGGGCGGTGGACGATGCGGTCGTCCTTGTCCGGGTAGGGCAGCGTGTGCCGCACATGGCGGATGGCTTCGAGGCGGGCGCGCTTCTCGTCGTTCGACTTCACGACGGCCCACGAGGCGTCGGCCGTGCGCGTGTAGAAGAACATGGCCTCCTTCGCGTTCGTGTAGTCGTCCCACTTGTCCAGGGAGGCCAGGTCGGTGGGCGAGAGCTTCCAGCGATGTCAAGGGCCATTGAGTTCTGCCCATAGGCGGCCAGTGTTTCTTCCCGCTGGTGGCCATCAGAACTGCCCACTGGT
>NZ_JAGXJK010000159.1:0-285 GCF_019091605.1 Micrococcus sp. GbtcB5 | reverse complement strand
AAGGCACCCCCGAACCACACCGGCCCGAGCCCGGGGGCGCCGATTGCGCCGATTCCTGCCCAGCCTGCGTAACCGATCCCCACGTCGATGCGCTTGAGAGCGACGCTGAGGAAGAACAGTGTGAACAAGAAGAACACGACCGCGATCGCCGACCAGAGTGGGGCGGTGAACCCGGCGCTGCCGTTCACGGCGAGGGCGTAGCCGATCTCGAATACGCCTGCGGTCAGCAGGGCGATCCAGGCGCCGCCCTTCTTCTCCGGCTGCGTGGATGTCTGAGGTGTGGTT
>NZ_JAGXJK010000158.1:0-286 GCF_019091605.1 Micrococcus sp. GbtcB5 | reverse complement strand
CGCACGTAGGCCACGGTCTGTCCAACCACGTTTTAGACCTTCCCACACTTCTGTCTAACGGCCCGGTTTGGGACCGTCTCTGACGAGATGGTCTCGTGGCCGGGCAGGGTGTGTAAAGGGGTATAGCCGGCTTGACGCCGGGATGGGGCAATGAACACCCAGCTGGATCGTGAGGCATCCCTCTGTCGGAGCGTGGACGTTTACTTTACTAACCTGTTAGTATAGTTTCGTTGATGCGACTACAGGCAGAGGACAGGAGGACAACAGTGAACGACGTTGGATCATC
>NZ_JAGXJK010000157.1:0-286 GCF_019091605.1 Micrococcus sp. GbtcB5 | reverse complement strand
AACCCGGCCGGGGCGGTGCGCCCCCGCGCGCCGAGGCGCCCGCGCGCTGCGAGGCCGTCCAGCCCCTCGTCCACCCCGACGACGGCGCCCCGCCCCACCCCCAGCCGCGAGGCCGACGGGCGGGCGGGGTCGCCGGTGATGAGGCGGGCGTCCTCCACGATCAGGTCGAGCTGCATGGGGCGGGGCCTCCTGGGACGGGGCGGGCGGGCGAGGCGGGGGTGGGCGGCCTCGTCCGCGAGCGTAGCCGGGACGCGGGTCAGGGTGAGGTCTCGGCGGCGCTCACTTT
>NZ_JAGXJK010000156.1:0-287 GCF_019091605.1 Micrococcus sp. GbtcB5 | reverse complement strand
CACGCCCTGCGGCGGGAGCGCAAGTGGTCCGCACGGCGCATCCATCACCACCTCGTCTCCGAGGGCCACCGGGTGTGCCTCCGAACGGTGGGCAGGTGGCTGCACCGGCTGGGCATCTCCCGGTTGCCAGACCTCGCGCCCACGGGTGAGGACCTGCGCCAACGACCACAGAAGATCACCGCCCGCGGCCCGGGGCACATGGTGCACCTGGACGTGAAGAAAATCGGGCGCATCCCCGAGGGGGGCGGCTGGCGTGCTCACGGACGGGACTCCGAGAACGCGCGAGC
>NZ_JAGXJK010000155.1:0-289 GCF_019091605.1 Micrococcus sp. GbtcB5 | reverse complement strand
TCTTTTTAAATAATTTGACCCTATTTAAATTTAAAATAAGATAACTATAATCATGTAATTTTAAAAAGATGTGAGATATTTTGCTAACTTCTAAATTTTGTTATTTTATTTATTTAAATTAAATTTAAAATCTGAAGAAGATATTTAACTTATCTTTTCTAATTTTTATTTAATTTTTATTTATAAATTAACATTTAAATTTTAAAAGTAGTTAGCAAATTTTGAAATGATATTTAGGTTGGTTGAAACCTAATTTCTCACACTTCTGCGTTGACTGCGGGGATCTGCT
>NZ_JAGXJK010000154.1:0-289 GCF_019091605.1 Micrococcus sp. GbtcB5 | reverse complement strand
CTAACCGTTTGAGCCAGAGGGTGATCGCCCGCAGGATTGCCCCGCCGCGGTAGGTCAGGGCGAGCTTTTCGTACCGGGTGGCCAAGCCGCGCCACTGCTTGTCTTCGTTGAAGGCCCGTTCGACGACGTTGCGGTCCTTGTAGTCCCCAGTGTCGTAGCCAACGGGTCTGCCGCCCTTGGACCCGCGCCGTTTGCGATGCCCCTGCTGGTCGGCCGGCTCGGGGATGACCGCGCCGGTGCCGCGTTCGCGCAGGTGCGCACGGATGGCGCGGGACGAGTAGGCCTTGTC
>NZ_JAGXJK010000153.1:0-289 GCF_019091605.1 Micrococcus sp. GbtcB5 | reverse complement strand
TTTGCGAGACCCCGAACTGGAGGGCGCGTTGCGCCACATCCTCGGGCGGTGGCGGGGGGGGGGGCGCGACCCACAGAGACGCTGCCCCGGCGGGTGGCCAGTCCTGCAGCGCGCCGGTCTCCCGGATGAGCTGGCCTAGCGCGGTGAACGCGTCGCGGGCCAGGGCCCCCCACAGGGCCAGGGCCAGCTGGGGGAAGCCCTCCTGGAGCGCGACCATCACCTGGGATCCGAGTAATCGAGCGGCCTCCGGCTCTCGAGCGCGGACGGTGGAGGGCTGGCGGCCGGGCTG
>NZ_JAGXJK010000152.1:0-290 GCF_019091605.1 Micrococcus sp. GbtcB5 | reverse complement strand
AAACTTCCTGTTCCTAGTACTATAGGTTTGAGTTTATGTACACCTATGGCTTGTGGTATACCTGGTAGTTACTTACTCTAATCCAAGCAACTTACTTTAGTAAGATGTTGAAGCATTTGCTTTCTAATGGCAATCTATAGAAGCTTCTCGACTTCTAGGCCTAGTTTTTATTTATCTAAGGAAAAGTTTTAACTATTCCAGAAAAGATAAAGCCGTGAAAGAATTTCTTATATCAACAGTGAGAGGTCTTAGATATGCTTTTCTATGCCTTAAACCAGACACCTGCTGTA
>NZ_JAGXJK010000151.1:0-290 GCF_019091605.1 Micrococcus sp. GbtcB5 | reverse complement strand
CCGAGCAGGTGGCGGTGGACCATCCTGAGACGGCCGGTCGGGGTCAGGGGTGCGTTAGCGTGAGACATGAGTGGGTCTTTTCGGGCAGGTGGGTTGTTGAGGAACTTCCATCCTGCGGGAGAGGCCCGCTCGGCTCATCTCAGCCCGTACCCCGTGGCAAGAACCTCATGACCCACAACAGCTAGCGTCTAGTGCGAGGAGCGCGGTTACGCGTCGGTGACGACGCAGGAGACCTCGGAGCGTGCCGATGTCGCCGCGGGGACACTGTTCCGCTACGCGAGTACGAAGAG
>NZ_JAGXJK010000150.1:0-290 GCF_019091605.1 Micrococcus sp. GbtcB5 | reverse complement strand
TACCTAAGTCAAATGGGAAGAAACGCCCGCTAGGAATCCCTACAATGAGAGATAGATTGATACAACAAATGTTTAAGCAGGTTCTAGAACCAATATGTGAAGCAAAATTCTATAAACATTCATATGGATTCAGACCTAATAGGTCAACACACCATGCGATGGCTAGGTGTCAATACTTGATAAACAGAGGTAGATTTAACCACGTAGTTGACATTGATATACAGGGTTTCTTTGACAACGTAAACCATTCCAAACTATTGAAACAACTATACAACATAGGGATAACTGAT
>NZ_JAGXJK010000015.1:0-75011 GCF_019091605.1 Micrococcus sp. GbtcB5 | reverse complement strand
ACCAGTCTCCCTGCCCGCGACCGCGGGCAACAGGACGACTCTCATAACGACTGGACCTACGAAACGGGGTCAGCCCAAGAGGGCATGGTGGCAGAGCCTTTCGGAGCACGGCGATTTGGCAGTCGGCCTCATTCTGGCACTGAAAAGTCGCACGCCTGATGCCTGAGGGCCGGGTTCCGAAGAATTCTTCGGATGAGGAGGCCGGCACCTCTTCGACCGACCCCGGAGGCTCGAATCTGAAGTTCTCTTCGGTTTCCCATGTCGACTCGTCACCGCAGCAGTCGAACGTCACCGATTCCGAAGAATCCTTCGGATTTCAGCTGCTCATCTGCCACGCTGGAGCCGTGGCCACCACACGCGCAGTCTCCTCTGCCGCGGCGCTGATGAAGATCAGCGATCGCGTCCGCGCCATGCGTAAAGAGCTCCTGCTGACCCAGCAGCAGCTCGCAGACCTGGCGGGAGTCTCGGATGCGACCGTCCGCCAGATCGAGCGCGGCACCGGCAAGAGCACCCTGAAGTCAGTGCTCTCCGTCATGGAGGTGCTCGGCCTCGAGCTCGAGGTCACCGGCTGACGACTCCTGCACTCGAAGACCTGAAGCGCGTCACCACCGCGGACGTCTACAAGGGCGGCGTCCCAGCGGGGAAGGGATCGCCCTTGCGGCTCAGTCCTCCAGGCTCAGCTCCACGTCCCCGACCCACGGCTCCGCGAATCCTTCGTACGTCCCGTCCTTGAGCGCGATGGCCAGCCACTGGTCCACGTAGTGCTTGAACACCTCGTCGCCCTGCGGGAGCATGTACCCCTTCTGGAAGTAGTCGAAGGGCTCGTCCGGGTTCGCGGCGCACAGCTCGGGGTACTCGTGGTCGATGTAGAGCACCTCGGAGCGGTCCGTGGTCATCACGTCCGCCTCACCGGCCGCGAGAGCGTCGAACACCGTGAGGTTGTCGTGTGTCAGCAGCTCGCCCTGCGGGTAGTGCTCCCGCGCGAACTTCTCGTTGGTGCCGCCCTCCGGGAAGATCGACCGCACACCCGGCTGATTGATCTCCGCCACGGTGTCGTACTTCTCGACGTCCTCGCAGCGAGTGATCGGCGTCTTGCCGTCCTCCTGCGTGGGCACGGTGAAGTACACCTGCTCGGCGCGTTCCGGGTTCAGGGAGATGCCCCCGACGGCGACGTCGCACGCCCCCGACGTGTAGTCGTCCATGAGCGTCTTCCAGCTGGTCTTCACGAACTCCGGCTCCACGCCCATGGTCTCGGCGAGATCGCGGGCCATGTCCACGTCGATGCCCTTCCAGTCGCCGCTCTCGGTCTGCTCGGTGAAGGGCGGATAGTCACCGGTGGAGCAGACGCGCAACGTGCCGGCCTCCTTGATGCGTGTGAGTGCGGAGTCGACGACGGTGGCGGTGGCAGGTTCCGATGAGCCGCCCGCATCCTGCGCCGTGCCGCAGGAGGTGAGGGCGAGCGCCAGGGCGACGCCGAAGGCCGCCGTCGTGAGTCGGTAGTGGGTAGGGCGGAAGGTCATGATCGGCTGTCTCCCTCGACGACGGCATGTGAGTCCCGTCACCGTAGCCCGGCACCACTCGCCCCCGCCGCCCCACGTGTGACAAATACACAACACTCGCCTTGCGTATCTCACTGAGGTGTGCCTTACTGGTTTCCGGACCCCCGCCGGAAGGACCCCCATGGCCCACGCCTCCACGCACCCCGCTCATCCGCTGCCGCCCGTGGCGCCCCGTCGTCTGCTGCTGGCCCAGCGGCTGCTCCGCGGCGAGGGCTCCGTCGAGGTCACGGCCTTCCGCGCCGGCGAGACGCTCACGACGGCCGTCCACGGCGTGAGCGCGGAGGGCCGCCTCGTGGTCGCCCACGTCCCCAACCTCCTCGGTTCGCTCGGCGCGTTCCACACGCCCGCGCCGCTCGACGTGCGCGTGGACGTCCTGCGCGACGCCCTGGACCTCACGGTCCCCACCCGCCTGGCATCCGTGCATCTGCTCGGCACCCTGCGCTGGTGCCGGGACTCGGCCGAGGTCGCGGAGCTGGGGCTGCGCGGTCGCGTCGCGGACCTCGTGGCCGACGTCGGCCCGCGGGTGCGCGTGGGCGTCGTCGAGACCCAGCGGATCCTGCTGCACGACGTCGACGGCGTCGCCGTGTTCTGCCGCCACACCCTGCCGCTCACGTCGCGCGGGCTCGTCGACCAGGCCGAGCTCGCAGACCTGGCGGACGACGTGCTGGGCACCGCCCCCGAGGTGCTCGCGGACCTGGCCGACGCCGTCGCCCTGGGCCTGCTGCCGGGCGAGAGCACCCCGTTGCAGGTCGGCACCGCACCCCTGCCCGAGTCCCCCGCCCACGCCCTCGACGCGGACGAAGCCGGGGTGACCCTGCTGCGCGTCCGCGACGGCGAGACCACCGCGGTGCACGTGGCCCTGCCCGGTGCGGGTCGGCTCGACCACAGCCCCCGGCACGCCTGGCGGCGACTGCTGGACGCGATCCCGGCGCGAGTCGCCCACCCCTGAGGGCGGCGTCAGTCGATCGTGTAGGTGGCGCAGGTAGCCACGTCCGTGACCTCGATGCCCTCGGCGGTGCAGACGAGGTCGGCGTTGTACGTGCACTCGAGGCGGTGGCACGCACCGACGGTCGAGGTGCCCTCGGTCACCGGGCGGCGGACGTCCAGCTGGACGAAGGTGCCGCAGCCGGGCGTGCGGTCGGAGCCGGCGACGGTGATGGCCAGAGCGTTGCAGGACGTCTCGGCGTTGAAGGCGCAGGCACTGGCGGCGCAGGTGCGGACGGCGGTGGTCATGGCGTGATCCTCCCGGTTCGGGCCCGCCCCGGGATGGGGCGGCGCTGCTGGAAACGAGATTACTCCGGCCTGCGAATATCACAAGAGGGGCGAGCCTTAGTCGATAGACGATTAGCGCAAATGTATTTTGCGCATTGTCGTGTGTCGTATGGGCCGACGTCGTGCCCGCCGGCCGCCCCACCCAGCCGTCACCGCCCGGTCACGTCCGCGTCACCCGCCCCTGCCACCCTGCACGGGTGACCTCGCACACTGATCCCGCGCACCCGACCGCCCACCCCGTCTCCCGCCGCACCCTCCTCGGCGGGGCCGGCCTCGTCGTCGCCTCCGCGGCGCTGCTGTCCACGCCGGCCGGCACCGCCCACGCGGCCACCGGCCCCACGCCGTTCACGCTCGGCGTCGCCTCGGGCGACCCGTGGCCCGACGGCGTGGTCCTGTGGACCCGCCTGGCCGTGGACCCCCTCGCGCTCGACGGCCTCGGCGGCATGCCGGACCAGTCGTTCCGGGTGGAGTACCAGGTGGCCACGGACGAGGGCTTCCGCAAGGTCGTCCGGTCGGGCGCCGTCACCACGGACCGCGCGCAGGGCTACGCGGTGCACGTCACGCTCACCGGTCTGCGCCCCGGCACCGAGTACTTCTACCGGTTCCGCGCCCTGGGCCACCTCTCGCGCGTCGGCCGCACGGTCACCGCGCCCGCCCGCGGCTCGAACCCGAGCCGCCTCACCATGACGGTCGCCTCGTGCGCCAACTGGGAGCACGGCTACTTCACCGCCTACGGCCACATGGCCGCCGAGCGTCCCGACCTCATGGTCCACCTGGGGGACTACTACTACGAGATCATGCCGTACGGGTACCCGGTCTCCTCGGGCGTCCCGCGCGCCCACAGGAACGGGGAGTCCCGCACCCTCGCCCAGTACCGGGCCCGCATGGCGCAGTACAAGACGGACCCGCACCTGCAGGACGCGCACGCCGCCGCCCCGTGGCTCGTGATCTTCGACGACCACGAGCTCGAGAACAACTGGGCGGACGAGACCCCGGAGGTCTGGGACCCGAACTTCCTCGCGCGCCGCGTCGCCGCGTTCCAGGCGTACTACGAGAACATGCCGCTCCGTGCGTCGTCCGTGCCCCGCGGCGTCGACATGCAGCTCTACCGCCGCATCCACTGGGGGAACCTCGCCACGTTCCACCTCCTGGACACGCGCCAGTACCGCTCGGACCAGGCCAACCTGGACCTGGTGAAGGTCGTCGATGCCGATGCACGGGACCCGCGGCGCACCATCACGGGCGCGGCGCAGGAGGCGTGGCTGCGCGAGGGCTTCGAGACCTCGGTCGCCCGCTGGGACCTCATCACGCAGCAGGTGCCGTTCGTGCAGTACGACCGCACCTCCGGCCCGCTCCTGTGGGGCGACATGGACACGTGGGACGGCTACGTCGCCTCGCGCGACCGCGTGGTCAGCGCGTGGACCGCGGCGGGCGTCCGCAACCCGGTGGTGCTCACCGGCGACATCCACGAGGCCTTCGCCTCGAACATCAAGCAGGACTTCAACGACCTCTCCTCGGAGTCCGTGGGCGTCGAGCTCATCACCACGTCGATCACCTCGGGCGGCGACGGCTCGGACGCCGCCGCGGAGGCGCTCGCGTGGAACCCGCACATCAAGTTCAACAACGACCTGCGCGGCTACCTCCGCGTGGACCTCTCCGCCCAGATGCTCGAGGCCCGCTTCCGCGTGGTCGACTACGTGAGCGAGCTGGGCTCGTCGGTGCGCACGCGCGCGGTGTTCGGCGTCGGCGACGGCGAGCATCGGCTCCACCGGATCGCCTGAGGCGAGGGACCGTCGTCGGGCCCCCTCCTGAGCAGCCCCGGCAGCCCCACCACCCTGGCCGGGTCCGCCCCGCGCCCCTAGCGTGGGGCCATGAGCACCCATCGCCTGTCCTCCACCGCCCTCGGGTTCGCCGCCGGACTGGGCACCGCGGCCGCGGTCACCGCAGCCCGCAAGATCGCCCTCATGGGCGCCGTGGGGAAGGGCCACCCGCTCAAGCACCGCCTCCTGGACGCGGCATCCGGCCTGGTCCAGCCGAAGTACCCCATGGGCGCGATGAGCACCTATCTCAACGGACTGCACTTCTACGCCGACGACCTCGGCCGACAGGTCGAAGCCAGCCACTTCTGCATCCACCTGCGCCACGACCTGCACCAGTGCGTGATCTTCGACCGCAACGCGCCGGATGCACGGCTGATCGGCATCGAGTACATCATCAGCGAGGAGCGGTTCCGCAGCCTCCCCGACGAGGAGCGGCGCCTGTGGCACAGCCACCACTACGAGGTGAGCTCCGGCGCCCTCACGGCCCCCGGGGTGCCCGAGCTGGCCGAGCACAGTTACTTCGAAGACCTCATCCACACCTACGGGAAGACGTTCCACACCTGGCAGTACGACCGGGACGACTTCCCGTACGGCATCCCCCAGCTGATGATGGGCCTCACCGGCGACGGCCAGGTGGACGAGGCGCTCCTGCGCGCCCGGGACGAGCGCCTGGGCGTGGACACCGCGGCCAAGCGGCGCAACCGCGCGGACATCCCGGTCCCGGACGTGGTGCCGGGGGCGAACAGCTGGGAGCGCGGGCGGGTCGTGCAGACCACGCTCGAGGAGCGCCCGGTGCGGGGCCGCGACGACTGAGGGCGGCGTCGTCGGGAGGGCGCCGTTTCCCGAACGACAGCGGTGCGACACGCCGCCGTTTCCCGAACGAAAGCGCTCGGCGGGGCGGGGCCGTCATCCGGATCGGGCGGGGGCGCCCCGCGAGGGACAGCACGTCCGCCGCACGGGTCGCGGCAGCGAGAACGCTGGGCTCAGACCTTGCCCTTGAGCAGTCGGTGCCAGTAGATCCGGGGCTGGCCGAACCGGTCGAAGGCCGCCGTGCTCTTCCGCGGCTTCGTCAGGTCCACGCCGGGGATCGACCGGTCCTCGGAGCCGTCGCGGACGTGCTCGTCCAGGACCAGCTCGTCCCGGCTGACCATCACGGGGATCACGGTGTAGCCGTCGTACTTCTGGAGCGGCTTCCCCGCGTCCGCGGCCTGGATGTTCTGGGCCAGGATCTTGACCTGCCGGCGCAGGGCTCCGCCGGAGGGCCGTGTGCCCAGGGCGGCGGCGTCGCCCAGCGCCCACACGTGCGGGTGCACGGGATGCCGCAGGGTCGCGGGATCCACGGCCGCCAGGCCGGCCTCGCCGTCGTCCGCCAGGCCCGCCTCGGCGATGAACTCCGGGGCCCGCACCACGGGCGTGATGTACGCGGCCGCGACGTCGGTGATCCGCTCACCGGTATTGAGCACCACCTCGCGGGCCTCGTGGTCCACGGCGTTCACCTCTGCGCCGGCGTGCACATGGATGCCGTACCTCGCCACGGCCTCGGCCAGAGCGGGGTCGATGGTCTGCCGGTCCAGGATCCGGCCGTACGGGGTCACCAGGCGGACGTCCACGTCCGGCAGGATCCCCGTGCGCTCCCACGCCGCGCAGGCCAGGAACAGCGCCTTGAGCACGGTGCCGCCGCACGAGGAGGGCTCAGCCGGCACATTCGCCACCACACGGTCCCCCGCGGCCACACGCGACAGCAGCGCCCGGGCGGCGTCCACGTGCTCGGGCACGTGCGCACTCGCCGCCCATCCGGCGGCGTAGGCCTCACGCAGCCCGTCGATCGCACCCCACCACGGGGTCAGCCCCGGGCAGAGCACGAGGTGGCGGAAGCCCACGGTCAGCCCGGTGCTCGTCACCGCGGTCCGTTCCTCGGCGTCCACGGCCACGACGTGGTCCGGGATCCATTCGGCCCCGTCCGGGATGACGGCCCGCATCGGCCGTTCGAACCGGGCCATGTCCGCCTGCCCGCCCGCCGCGTAGTTCAGCATCGGCCGGTAGCGGTGCAGCTGGTGGCCGTCGGCGATGGCGACCCGGCCCTGCCGCTTCCGCCGCAGTGCGGCGGCCAAGGACACGCCGGCGTTGCCGCCGCCGACGATCAGGATGTCGTACTGCTCGGTCACGTGGTCCTCCGTGGGGTGACGGGGTCGAAGGAACGGTACGGCCGCCCCCGCAGACGTGCTCCGCGGCAGACGGGACGTGCCGCCCATCCTCCACTGGTGGCCGGGGCCGGCGCTAGCCCGTAAGGCCCAGCAGCCGCAGCTGGTCGGCGTACTTGCGCATCCCGACCTCCACGGCCTGCGGGTTCTGCGCGTACCAGTCCAGGTGGGTCTGTCGCAGCTGCTCGGCCGGGACGGTCTGTCCGGCCACGGTCCAGTCCTCGGTCGGCTCGGCGTCGAGGTCGAGGGCCTCCACCACGACCGCCTCGAGGGGCGCGCGCACCCCGCCGAGGAGCACGCGGGAGGCGGGCACGGGCTGGACGGCGACGTCGCCCGGCAGGTGCTCGGCCATGCGCTCGGCCACGCGGGTCAGCAGCGTGTTGGTCGGGTGGTTCACGGTGTAGAAGCCGACGCCCCGCTCCGCCGCCACCAGATCCGCCATGGACAGCGTCCCCTTCGCCTCCTCCCGCGCCCGCAGCGCCTGCACGGACGCGGCCGCGGCCTCGCGGATCGCCGCCGGCGCCACCTCCCGACGACGGCCCGTCGCCGCCTCGGCCAGCACGCGCAGGTCGTGGTAAGGCACGACGGGCGGGTCCTCCCCCGGCCGCTCGGCCGCCCCGGGCGCGAACTTCCAGTTGCGGAGGGTGACCTGCCAGGGGAAGCGCGAGACGTCGTACACCACGGGGATCCGCACCACGGCGGCGTCCTCGGGCAGCCGGGCCACGAGCTGGTCCGTGCCGATAGGCATGCCCCGGTAGTCGTGCGGGATCGGCTGGGTGACGAGCGCCTTCACGCGCGGCAGCAGCCGCTCCAGGTGCGCGACCTCGTCCGGCTGGGCCTCGAAGGCGGGCGGCACGCGCACGCTCACCAGGTCCGCCCCGTGCAGCGGTGTGCCGGGCTCCCCGCCGAGCAGCCGCCGATACGACTCGCCCTGGCAGTTGCCCCACACCAGCAGCAGGTCGTCCTCGGGCAGGTCCTCGAGCCCGTAGAAGTGCCCGTAGTGCCGGCGTCGTCCCTCGTCCTCGTGCACGCCTGCGTCCTCTCTCCTCAGCCGTCCTCGCGCCGGATCCAGTCGACGCCCGTCTTCCCGAACCACCAGGCCAGGAACGCGGAGAGCGCCGCGAAGTCCAGTTCGTCCAGCTCGCTCATCGGTCCTCCCGTGTTCCGTCCTGTCCGCGATTGTGCCAGCCCCGCGGACACCGGCCCGCTCAGCCCCAGCCGCCCCACCACGCCTCGAGGTCCGGCACGGCGGCCACGGGCGCCCAGCCCAGCCGGGAGGCGGGCACCCGCCACACCCGCGCCGTCCCGCCCCGCCGGCGCCGCCACCGCGCCCGCGCGCACGTCAGCACGGCGAGCACGTCGCGCTCGGCCCGCTCGGCCCGCTCGGCCGGCTCGCCCAGCACCTCCACGCGCTCGACGCCGGCCCGTTCCAGGCGCAGCAGCCACGCGGCGACGGCGTCCGCGTCAGGCCGGGCTCCGGCCGCGGCGGGCCGCAGCGGCACGCGCACGTCCACGGACCAGTCGGGCACCGACCGCACGGCGTCGAGGTCGCCGCGCGCCGGCGTCGGCGGCAGGTCCTCGGCCGCCGCCGCGCCGCCGTCGGGCTCGCCCAGCAGCCGCACGCGGGGGTCGCCGAGCGCCCGCGCCGCCGCCTCGTCGAGGCCGCCCACGACGCCGACCCGCGCCCCCGGTGCCGCGCACAGCACGGCGTCCACCGCCACCACGGCCGCCGCCGCGCCGTCCGCGCCCTCCGGCACCCGCACGCGCGCCTCGACCCGCAGCGGGCCGGCCAGGGACAGGCCGTGGCCGCGGGCCGTCGTCGCGGGGATGCGGGAGGCCAGCACGAGCGCCTCGCGGGCCTTCACCCGGGCGGCCTCGGCGGCGTCGCCGCGTCCGCCGAAGTCGGCGCCGGCCTGCCACGCCACGGCGTCCGGCGCGTGGTGCAGGGCCGCCCCCACGCGCCACAGCCGGTGCGCCAGCTCCCAGTCCTCCCCGCCGTAGCCCACGAAGGCGGGGTCGAAGCCGCCGCCGTCCTCGTAGACCTCGCGCGCCACCGTGAGCACGGCCGAGATGACGTACCGGTAGCCGGTGGAGTCGGCGCGGCGCAGGTCGTCCGTGGCGCGGTACCCCTCGCGCAGCCAGGCCGGCTCGGCCAGGCGGGCGTCCGCGGGCACCTCGTGCCCGGGCCGCCATCCGTGCGCCCAGGCCCGTTCCAGCCAGGCCTCGGCCAGGTGCCGCCGCCGGCCCACCACCGCGGCGTCCCGGGGCGCCTCGGCCACCGCTGCCAGGGCCGCGGCGAGGTACCCGGGCTCGGGGAGCATGTCCCCGTCGAGGAAGGCGAGCACGTCGCCGTCGGCCGCCTCCGCCCCGAGCGCCCGGGCCGCCGAGGCGCGGAACCCGCGGTCCGGCTGGCGCACGGTCACCACGTCGAACGGCAGGCCCGGGTCCACCCGGGGCGGGACGGGCGAGCCGTCGTCGGCCACCACGAGCTGCAGCCCGCCGGTCAGGCCGCGCTGGGCCGCGAGCGCGGCCGTGAGCCGGTCGAGGTCCGCCTGGGCCCGGTAGTAGGGCACCACCACGGAGACGGCGGCGCTCACGTCCACCTGTGCACGCGGCGGAACACGTCGAAGAGCATCCGCGCGCAGTCCTCGGCCCCGGGCGAGAGGTCCACGGCGGGGTCGAGCCACGTGCGCTCGGGGTCCTCGACCGCCTCGGCGATCGCCTCGGCCATCGCGAAGGCCGGCGACCCGTTGGGGTGCACGAGCCGCAGGGTGCCCGGGCGCAGGCGCTCCATCTCCTCCGTGTAGCGGCCGGCGGAGGCGATGGCCCGCCGCCCCACCGAGGTCCACGCCGCCAGGGACCCGGACGCGGACACGTTGCGGTGCGCCGCGAACGGGATGCCCGCCGAGAGCAGGGCCGCGTCCGCGAACTCGTCCGGCACGAACCCGGTGACGCGGAACTCCAGGCCGCGTGCCTCGGCGTCGCGGGTCAGCTCCGCCACGAGGTCGTCATGCCCGATGCTGACGGGTCCGAGCGCCGTCAGCCGGCGCGGCGCCCCGGAGTCCGGGCCCCACTGGCGGTGCAGCTCGGTGAGGGCCTCCAGGGCGAGGGCGTGCCCCTTGCCCGGGTAGACGAAGCCGAAGAGCACGAGGTCCCGGTCGAGGCCGGCCATGCTCTCCGGCACCACCGGCTCGGCGCGGGCGGCCGCGGCCCGGCGGTCCTCCACGGGCAGCGGGACCACGTCCGCGGCCACGTCCACGAGGTCCGCCAGCAGCGCCCGCTCGTGCTGCGAGGAGACCACGACGCCGTCCACCGCCTGGGCGAGCCGCGCGTATGCCTCGCCGCGGCGGCGGTAGCGGCCGTCGCCCTCGGCGGGCTGCGGGATGTCGTGCAGGGTGAGCGTGGTGCCCTCGGGCAGGACGTCGACGAGCAGGTCCGCGGCGGCGGTCGCGGTGGGGCCGAACAGCGCGTCCGTGACGTCCAGGTGCACGGCGGCGCCCAGCGCGCGCGCCTCCTCCAGCACGGGCACGAGGCCCCGGAACGCCGCGACGTCCTCCGCCGTGAGCAGCTCCACCTCGGCGCCCACCCGACGGAGGGCGGCGGCGGTCTGCCGGCCATGGCGCACCACGCCGTGCGCCGGCGCGCCCACGGTCACGTACAGCACACGTCCCTGCGGCTGCGAGTCCACGTCCACGATCCCCTTCACCTGCGGCGGCGCTCCTCGACGCGGCGGCGCGCCGGAACGGACAGGATGCCGCTGCTCCGATTCTCCGATCCTGCCCTGACAGACTAGATTCCGCGACCCCCGACCCGGGACGGGGACACGCCGCCCGCGCGGCATCGCATCCCCCAGGTCAGGAGGCCCTCCCCCGTGAGCATCACCGTCCAGCACGTGCCCGCGCAGCACCCGTACACCCGCGCGATCCGCCCCCTCGACCCGGGCGCCGCGCCGGACGTGGAGTTCCTGCCGGACCCGCCGGTGCCGGGCGCGCCCGCGCACCAGTGGTGGCCGCCCCGGGCCCTGCACGCGGAGTGGCTGGCCGAGCACCGCCCGGACGTGCTGCACGTGCACTTCGGCTTCGAGCACTTCAGCCCCGCCCAGCTGGCCGCCGCCCTGGACGCGCAGCACGCGCACGGGGGCGCCGTCGTCGTGACCGTGCACGACCTCGAGAACCCGCACCTGACGGACCAGGGCCCCCACCGAGACAGCCTGGCCGTGCTGCTGGGCCGCGCGGACGCCGTGCTCACGCTCACCCCCGGCGCCGCGGCGACCCTCGCCCGCGACTACGGCGTGCGCGCCCTCGTGGTCCCCCACCCGCACATCGTCCCGCTCGAGGACCTCGTGGCGCAGGGCGACGACGACGCCCCCGGCGCGGAGCCCGGCCTGCTGCCCCCCGACGCGTCCGACGACGGCGACGGCGCGGCCGCCCCCGCCCGCCTGCTGGTGCACGCCAAGGACCTGCGCGCCCAGGTGGCCCCGGTGGCGCTGCTGCCGGTGCTCGCCGCCGCCGTCGCGACGCTGGCCGACCGCGGCGTCGACGCGCGGGTGACCGTGGAGGTCCAGGACACCGTGCAGGACGAGGACGCCCTGGCCGCGCTGCGCGCGGGCTGCGCCCACCACGGCTTCGAGCTGTGGCAGCACGACCGGCTCGACGACCCCGCCCTGCACGCGCTGCTGCGCGACGTGGACGTGTCCGTGCTGCCGTACCGCATCGGCACCCACTCGGGCTGGGTGGAGATGTGCCGGGACCTGGGGGTGCCGGTGGCCGTCGCGGACATCGGGCACATCGCGGACCAGTCCGGCGCCTGGTTGACCCCCGACTCGCTCGCCGCGTTCGACCCGGAGGATCCCGACTCCCTCGCGGACGCGCTCGAGACGCTGGTGCGCGCCCGCGCGCGCACGGCCCCCGCCGACCCGGCCGCCCGGGCCCGGCAGCGCCGTCGCGTGGCCGCCGCCCACGTGGCCGTCTACCGCGAGGCCCTCGCCCGGGCGCGTGGGGCGCTGCCGAGCGTGTCCGTGCTGGTCATCACGGGGCACCGGGACGAGCACCTGGCCCGCGTGATCGCCGGACTGGAGCGCTCGCACCGCCGCCCGGACCAGGTCGTCGTGGTGTTCATGGGCCAGCCGGACGGGCGCGTCCCGGCCACGGACCTGCCCGTCACGGTGGGGCACGTGGCCGCCCACGCCGGCCTGCCGCTGGCGCAGGCCCGCAACCGCGCGGCCGAGCTCGCCACCGGCGAGATCCTCGTCTTCCTCGACGTGGACTGCATCCCGGCCGCCGAGACCGTCGGCGTGCTGGCCACCGAGGTCGCGGCCCACCCCGGGTCCGTGGTGATGGGCCGGCCCCGCTACCTGCGGCCGGGCTGGATCCGCGACGTCGGGGAGGCGGACCTGACCTCGCAGCGCGCCGACGCCCTGCTGCGCCGCCTCTCCGTGCCCCACCGGGCGCGCGCGCACCTGACCGCCGGGCCCTCGGACGAGTGGCACCTCGTGTGGACGCTGATCCTGGCGCTGCGGCGCGCGGACCTGGCCCGGATCGGCGGTTTCGACGCGGGCTTCACCGGCTACGGCGCCGAGGACACGGACCTGGCCTTCCGCGCCCGCGACGCCGGCCTGACGCTGCGGTTCAGCCCCGCCGAGGCGTTCCACCAGCACCACGGCGTGATGACCCCGCCGCTGCACCACCTCGAGGACATCCTGGTCAACGCCCGCCGCTTCCGGCAGGTGCACGGCCGATGGGCCATGGAGGGGTGGCTGCGCGCGTTCGCGGACGCGGGGCTGGTCGCGTGGGACCCCGAGGGCGAGCGGCTCGAGCTGCTGCGTCACCCCACGGAGGCGGAGCTGACGGCCGCCCGCCGCGACGACGCCGCGTACTGAGCGCCGTGACGGCCGGGGGCGGCGGGGCGGACTCAGCCCAGGGCGCCCTCGATCGCCGCCTCCCAGCGCCGCCGGTACTCGTCCGGCGCCACGAGCAGCAGGCCCGCGAGCCGGTCGGCGGCGGCCGGGTCGGCGAGGGCGCCGCGCACCGCGCCGGCCCAGTCGGCGTCCGGGTCCTCCCACGCGCACCACGGCACGCCCGCGGCCCGGTGGATCTCGCGGACGAACACGCGCTGCTCGTCGAACGGCCGCGGCTCGGGGGCGAGCACCACGGGGCGGCCGGAGCGGGCGGCGTCCACCACGGCGTTGTGCCCGGCCGAGACCACCACGACGTCGGCGTCCGCGGCCCGGCGGGCCGGCGCCTGGACCCAGCCGTGCAGCGTCACGGCGGCGGGCATCGCCTCCGCCGCGAGCCCGCCCGGCGCCTCCGGATCGCCCACCCCGGCGATCGGGCCGTACACCTCCCACGTCGCCTCCGGCACGGCGGACGCCGCCCGGGCCAGGTCCGCGGCCCGCACCCCGCCGCCGCCCGTCCCGGCGATCACGGCGACGCGCGGGGCGCCGCCCGCGGACGACGTCGTCGTGGCGCGGGTGCCGAGCCGGCCCGTGACGTCCGCGACCCCGAGGTAGGTGACCCGGTCCGCGTGGGCGGCGCGCCAGGCGGGGACCTCGAGCTCGGCGGCGTAGTGGGCGAAGAGGCCGTCGGCCTCGGCGTAGACGAGGGCGTGCGCGGGGTCGGTGCGCTCGCCGTGCATGCGGCGGTGCAGCACGGGCCAGCCCGCCAGGCGCAGGAACAGGGCCGCCTCCACGGACACGTCCACCACGCACACGTCCGGCTCCACCCGCTGCGCCGCCGCGTGGAGGGCGTCGAAGCGCGCCCGGATCTCGGGCCCCACCGGGGACCAGTGCAGGGGCGAGCGCGCCGGCTGCTCGTGGCCGGCCACGAGGTCCGAGGGCAGCGGGATGACGGGGACGTCCGCGGGCAGCAGTGCGGCCGCCCGGGGGTGGGCGGTCACGACCGTCACGTCGAACGCCCCGGTCGACGCCAGGCCGGCGGCGTGCCGCAGGTGCCCCGCCCCGTGCTGGTGGGCGTAGTAGAGGACCCGCCTGCGGGCCGGAGCCATCAGAGGGACTCCAGGTCCGCCGCATCGGCGGACGGGCGCGGGACCCCCTGCGGGTCGAACCCGTACGCGTCCTCGGCGGCGGCGAGGTCACGGGCGTCCTCGGCGGCCTGCTCGAGCAGGTCCACGTAGCCCTCCACCATGGTCTCCGCGCTGAACCGGCAGGCCCACGCGCGCACGCGTCCCCGGTCCTTGCGGCGGGCGTGGCGGATCGAGACCGCGAGCTCCTGCGCCGTGTGGTGCACGGCCAGCGCGCCGGCCTGCGGGGCGACGATCTCCCCCATCGCGCCGCTGAGCAGCGCGGCCACCGGCACGCCGAGCGCCATGGCCTCGACCACGGCGAGCCCGAACGGCTCGGCCCACAGGGGTGTGGCCAGGAAGACTTCGCCCGTGGCGAGCATGTGCGGCAGCGCGTGATGGTCGAGGTGGCCGTGGTAGACGGTGTCCGGGCCGAGCCGCGGCACGACCTCGCGGGCGTGGTACTCCTCGTCCGAGATCGGCCCGGCGAAGTGCAGCTCCATGCCCGCGATCCGGGCGGCGTCGATCGCCACGTGCAGGCCCTTCTCCGCCGTGATCCGGCCCGACCACACGGCGCGGCCGCGCACGGGGACGGCGTCGGAGACCCAGTGGTGCAGCTCGATCCCGTTGGGCACCACGTCCACCCGCGGCAGCCGGTGCTGCCAGGCCAGCGCGTTCGACGCGGACACCGAGGCCCACCGGTGGTGGTCGGGAGCCGTCCAGCCCGGGGCGTCGACGACGGCCAGCACCTCCGCCAGCGTGGCCGGCGTGTGCAGGACGGTGACCACGGGGCGGGCGCGCAGCAGCTCGAGCGGCGCCGGGGAGAGGGAGTTGTTCAGGACGGCGTCGGAGTCGTCGTCGAGGATCAGCGCGCAGGCCCGGCGGGCGGCCGCCTCGCGCACGCGGGTGCCCGCGCGGCCCGGGCCGGCGCCCTCGGCGGGCAGCACGGCGACGACGTCGCCCGGCAGCCGGGTGCCCTCCCGCGCGTAGACGGTGACGTCGTGGCCCCGGCGCACGAGGTGCTCCACGGTCATGGCCGTGTGCATCTCCAGCCCGCCCTCGTAGGGCGAACGGATGGGGTGGAGCATGTGGGTGAGCACGCTGATGCGCATCGGCGTCCCCTTCCCGGCCCGGGCCGGGCCGAACGGCCCCGTGCGGGGCGGCAGAAGCGCGACTGACCTGCGGTGAGACGACCGCATCACGTCCGCGCTGACGTACCCCGGCACTGTAGACACCCGGGGGGTCCCCCCGGAAGCGCCGGCCCCCCCTCCCGGGGGTGAGGGCAGGGCAGGCGCTCACGCCCCCGTCACGAGAAAGTCCCGGCCCGCGACCTCGAGGATCGCGGACCGGGACGGTCCGTGGAGCTAAGGGGAATTGAACCCCTGACCTTTTCATTGCGAACGAAACGCTCTACCAACTGAGCTATAGCCCCAGGTCGTGCCCTCCCGCGGGAGTGCACCGGACCATCATACGCCCGACGCCCCCGATCCTCCAATTCGGCGACGCCGCGCGGCGACCACGCCGAGCACCACACCCGCCAGATCCGCGACGACATCCACCGGGTCCCCCGTCCGCAGCGGCACCCACGCGTGCTGCACGAGCTCGCTCACCGGTGCGTGCACCGCGAACGGCAGGGCCCACCACTCGCTCCGCCCCCGCCACACGGCGAGGAACGCGGGCAGCGCGAACACGGCCACGTGGATCGCCTTGTCCAGCCCCGGCACGGCGAACCCGGCCTCCGGCACCTGCTCGCCCGGCAGGTACAGCACCACCAGCTGCACCACGACGGCGACGGCCAGCGCCGCCGCCAGGGCGCGGCGCCGTCGTGGGGAAGCGGGGGCGGAGGGAGCGGCCGGGGAGCCGGAAGGAACGGTCATCCGCCCATTCTGTCCGGCTTCTGCGCCGGGCACTCATGGTCCCCGCCCTGCTGAAAAGGATCTATGTTTTTGCCATTTCTGCGCCGATCATGTGATGATCACCCCATCCGGGTGGGCTCGTTCCGCCAGGATGCCGGTGTTGACAGCGCCGCCCAGGGCCGAGGGACCGCGATGGCTTGAGCAGAGAGCTCGCCGTTCGTGGACTCGGGACCCGGCGGGATGCCCTCCACCTCCCCGGCCCCCTGGCCGCGACGTGATCGGTACGCCACCTTCCGCCCTGCGGAGCCGTGCCCTGACCGGACCGCGCCGGGGGATCGGGACGTCCACAGTCACTCGTGCGAAAGGAAGTCCGATGCCGCCCTCCCAGGACGCAGCATCCCTGACCCAGCTCGGCGTGATCGGGGTGATCCTGCTCGTCGCGCTGTTCTACGGCGGGACCATGATCATGTCCGTGGCCATCTCCAAGAAGAAGGAGAACGCCGACGCCTACATGACGGCCGGCAATCGGATCGGCTTCGGCGTGTCCGCCGCCTCCATGACGGCCACCTGGATCTGGGCCGCCTCCATGTACGCCTCCGTGACCGCCGGCTACACGTACGGCGTCTCCGGCCCCCTCCACTACGGCCTCTGGGGCGCCCTGATGATCCTGTTCATCTACCCGTTCGGCCGCCGCATCCGCGCGGTCGCGCCGCGCGCCCACACCCTCGCCGAGGTCATGTACGCCCGGCACGGCCGCTCGTCGCAGCTCATGCTGGCCGGCTCCAACGTGCTCGGCTCCGTCATCTCCCTGACCTCCAACTTCATCGCCGGCGGCGCCCTGATCTCCCTGCTGTCCCCGCTGTCCTTCGGCGCGGGCATCCTGATCGTGGCCGCGGGCGTGCTGCTGTACACCCTGTGGTCCGGCTTCCGCGCCTCCGTGCTCACCGACTTCGCGCAGGTGATGGCCATGCTCGGCGCGACCGTCATCATCATCCCCGCCGTGTTCTTCGCCGCGGGCGGGCCGGACATGTTCCAGACCGGCGTCGAAGCGGGCCACGTCACGGCCCAGCAGCAGAGCTTCTTCTCCTCCGACGCGTTCATGAACCAGGGCGCGCCGTACATCGCCGCGGTGCTGGCCTACGCGATCGGCAACCAGACCATCGCCCAGCGCCTCTTCGCCGTGCGTGAGGACCTCATCAAGCCCACCTTCATCACGGCCACCCTCGGGTACGGCGGCACCGTGATCGGCGTCGGCATGCTCGGCGTCATGGCGCTCTACCTGGGCGTCGAGCCGCTCGACGGCGACGTCAACAACCTCCTGCCCCAGATGGTCGCCGACCACCTGCCGCTGGCGCTCGTGGCCCTGGCGTTCCTGATGATCATCGGCTCGCTGTCCTCCACCGCCGACTCGGACCTGTCCGCCCTCTCCTCGATCGTGATGACGGACGTCTACGGCCAGTCGGTCGGCCGCAAGAACGCCGACCCGAAGACCATGCTGCTGATCGGCCGGATCACCATGATCGTGGCGACGGCGGCGGCCCTGTACTTCGCCACCGCCAAGTTCGACATCCTCGATCTGCTGGTCTTCGTGGGCGCCCTGTGGGGCTGCCTCGTGTTCCCCGTGATCGCGTCCTTCTACTGGGGCAGGATCACCAACGCCGCGTTCACGGTGTCCGTGCTCGCCGCGCTGGCCGTGTTCCTGCCGGTCCGCTTCGAGTGGATCCCGATCGAGGGCGCCTGGGCGATCGTGGTCGAGACCCTCGCGATCCTCGGCGTGGGCGTCGTGCTGGGCATCATGTGCTTCGGCTTCTTCGGCCTGCGTCCGGCGGTCGTGGTCGGCGCGATCGCCTCGGTCGTGATGCTGTTCGTTGGCTACGGCTTCCTGCGGGACTACGCCACGCTCACGGGCTCGCTCGTGGCCTACGCCGTGTCCTTCCTCGTCTGCTGGGGGTTGTCCGTCCGGTCCGGCCAGGACTTCGACTTCGATCGGATCGCGCACGTGACCGGCGACTTCGACCCCGCGACCGAGGACCTGCCGCAGGTCGAACGCGCCTCGGCCCCCGTGTCCTGATCCCCCCGTCCCCCGACTCGCAAGGAGCATCCGCATGACCGTCGGTCTGACCCTGTACGTCCTGATGTGGCCCGTCCTCGTGCTGGCCGTCCTCGTCTCGATCGCCCGCGGCTTCGTCGCCGACTGGGCCGCGGCCCGCCGCGAGGGCCGCTCGATCATCTGAGGCACCCGCCGGGGGCTGACCGTGACCCTGGTGGTCCTCGCCCTCGACGCGGTCTTCGGCCTGACCCCCGCCGAGACCTCGGCCGCCCTCCCGGGCATCGCCGGGCTCGGCCACATGCTCGTGACCGCCGGTCTCGCGCTGCTGTTCGTGGCCCTGTACGGCGGCGTGCGGGAGCGTCAGGCCCACCTCGAGACGGGCCGCACCGGCGGCGCCGTCATCGAGGGGGCCTGACCCGCTCGATCCCCTGCTATACCGCGCCCGCGTCAGCGAGCGCGGTCGAGCAGGATCACGTCCAGGCGGCGCGGCCCGTGCACGCCTTCGACGCGCTCGAGCTCGATGTCGCTCGTGGCCGAGGGCCCGGAGATCATGGTGATCGGCGCCGTCGCCTCCACGCGGGCCAGCGCCTCCGGGAAGAGCTCCACCACGGAGTCCAGCGGCACGATGCACACGTGGTGGTCCGGGACCAGGGTGATCGCCCGGCGGCCCTCGTCCGGGCGGCCGCTGAGGAAGATCGTCCCGGTCTCCGCGCAGGAGACCGTCGAGGACGTCACCACCGCGTCCACCTCGTTCAGCGCGTCCACGCTGAGGGGCTCGCGCTCGCCGTCGTGGGCGCCGCGGACCGCGGCCCGCTCCCCCGTGTGACCCACCGCGGGCTCCGTGATGCGCTCCCGGTTGGCCCCGCGCGAGTCCGCGGGGAGCCAGTCGGGCTCCAGACCGGCCGGCACCACGTACCGGGCGTCCGGGCCGAGCAGCTCGGCGATGGCCGCGGCCACCGTCTCCTCGGTCTCGTCCCGCACGGAGGCCCGGTAGTCGATCAGCCGATCGCGCAGCATCTCCACCACCTCGGCCCGGTCCCGGGAGGAGGTCCGCCGGTAGGTGCGCTGCACCGGGTCCGCGACCGGCCCGTCCGCCGTCGCCTCGCGGATGCGCCGCAGGATCTCGGCCTTCGCCTCGCTCATCGTCCGTCCTCCTCGACGTGCTCGTCCTCCTGGCGGTCCAGCCCGGCGACGCCGTCCAGGGCGGTCCGGTGCTCGGTCTCATCCTTGTGGCGGGCCCACCAGTTGCGGAAGGACTCCCGCGGGGGCGCCGGCACGTCACGCTCGTCGGTCCACCCGCCGGCGATGCCCGGCAGCCAGCCGAGCACCCGGTCCGGCCCGGCCGCGACCCGGCCCAACCCCAGGCCCCGCTCGGCCAGCGACATGCGCCGACCCGAGGACATCACCACGGAGGCGCCCTTCATCGCCACGTCCATCTGCGAGGGCGTGACGGACTCCGCCGCCGCCTTGGCACGGGCCAGGGGGCCGGCAGCGGCGTCCTTCTCCGTGCGCAGGGCCTTCCGGGCGGCGTGGGTGGCCTGCACGTCCTCGTCCCGGAGGTGGATGAGGATCGAGGGGATGTCGATGGCCACGGGGCACACGTCGTAGCACGCGCCGCACAGCGTGGAGGCGTAGGGCAGGGTGCCGTTCTCCCCCGCGTCCACACCGGTGAGCTGCGGGGAGAGGATCGCGCCGATCGGGCCCGGGTAGACCGAGCCGTAGGCGTGGCCGCCGGTCTGCTCGTACACGGGGCACACGTTCATGCACGCCGAGCAGCGGATGCAGTGCAGCGCGGAACGGCCCTTCGGGTCGGACAGCACCGCGGAGCGGCCGTTGTCCAGCAGGACCAGGTGGAACTCCTGAGGACCGTCGCCCTCGGTGACGCCCGTCCACATGGAGGTGTACGGGTTCATCCGCTCGCCCGTGGACGAGCGCGGCAGCAGCTGCAGGAACACCTCGAGGTCCTCGAAGGTGGGCACGAGCTTCTCGATGCCCATCACGGTGATCAGCGTCTCCGGCAGGGTCAGGCACATGCGGCCGTTGCCCTCCGACTCGACGACGGAGAGCGTGCCCGTCTCGGCGACGCCGAAGTTCGCCCCGGAGATCGCCACCTTCGTGCTCAGGAACTTCTCGCGCAGGTGCCGGCGTGCGGCCTCGGCCAGATCGGCCGGCTCGGAGGTGAGGCTCTCGTCCGTGTCCGGCATCTCCCGGAGGAAGATGTCCCGGATCTCCCGGCGATTGCGATGGATCGCCGGGACGAGGATGTGGCTGGGCCGGTCGTGGCCGAGCTGGACGATGAGCTCGGCCAGGTCCGTCTCGACGGCGGCCACACCGGCATGCTCGAGCGCGGCGTCCAGGCCGATCTCCTGGGTGGCCATGGACTTGACCTTGATCACCTCGTCCACGCCCTTGGCGGTGACGAGCTCCGTGATGATGCGGTTGGCCTCGGCCGCGTCCCGGGCCCAGTGCACGACGCCGCCGCGCGCGGTGACCTCGGACTCGAGCCGCTCCAGGAGCGCGGGCAGGTCCGCCATGACGGACTGCTTCAGCGCGGAGCCGGCGGCGCGCAGCTCCTGCCAGTCCGGCAGCTCCTCGACGACGCCGGCACGCTTGGCACGGATGGTGTGCGTGGCCCGGCGGATGTTGGCGCGCATCTGGCCGTTCCCCAGCTGCTCGCGGGAAGACTGGGGGAACGGGGTGTTCAGCAGGATCTCGCCCTCGCCGTGGACGGGGCGGACGGTGGGCATTCCCAGGCGCACGCGGGTGGGTGCGGTGCTCATCGGCGGGCCTCCTCAACACGGGCGGACGGTCCGCGGCGGGCGCCGGCGGACGCGGGGATGGACAGTTCGACGGGGCCGTCGACCTCGAGCGGGTTCTCCCGGGTGGCCGCGAGGATCTCGGCGAGGTGCACGGTGCGCAGCGGGCGGCCGTCCTGGCCGCGCGCCTCACGACGGTGCATGGCCCCGTCCAGGTGGAGCAGGCAGGACGCGTCGCCGCCCGTGCAGAGGGAGGCGCCGGACGCGGTGACCTTCTCGATCTTCTCCTCCGCGATGGCGGCGGAGACGTCCGGGTTCTTCAGGGAGAAGGTGCCGCCGAAGCCGCAGCACTCCTCGGCGTCCGGCAGCGGGCGCAGGTCGATGTCCGCGACGGTGCGCAGCAGGTCCTCCTGGCGCGAGCCCAGGCGCAGCAGGCGCATGCCGTGGCAGGAGGGGTGGTAGGTCACGGTGTGCGGGAACCAGGAGCCGAGCTGGGCACCGGCGTCCGTCACCCCGAGGACGTCCGTGAGCAGCTGGGACAGCTCGAGGGTGCGGGAGGCGACGACCTCGGCGTCGCGGGCCAGCCCCTCGTCCCCGCCGGAGCGGGCGACGTCCGGCTGCTGGTGGCCGAGCGAGGCCACGCAGGAGGCGGAGGGGGCGACGGCGAGGTCGTAGTCGGCCTTCATGAAGGTGCGGACGTGGTTGCGCACCACGGGCAGGGCGTCCTCCATGTATCCGCTGTTGACGTGCATCTGCGAGCAGCAGACCTGGCCGGGCGGGAAGACCACCTCATGGCCGAGCCGCTCGAGGATGCGGACGGTGGCGAGGGCCACCTTGGGGTACATCGCGTCCACGATGCATGTGGCGAACAGGGCGATTCTCATGCCGGTCTCCGTTCCGGACGGGGCGCCTGGGGCGCCGTGCGGTGCGGCAGCACACGGGTGCCGTAGTGGTCAGACCATATCATGCCAGCCGCTTGCGAGGTGACCGCCCTCACAGTACGCTCCTTGGTCTGACCACAGTGGTCCGACCATCACCGGCCCGACCGGATCTCGCCCCGTCCCCTCGCCCACCGGGAGACCCCCGTGCACACCTTCACCCCCACCCCCGATGCCGCCGGCAGCGTCGCGCTCTCCGCCGCGCTCGGCGTCCTGCCCCTGCTGACGTTCTTCGCCACCCTCCTCGGTCTGCGCCTCAAGGCCTGGCAGTCGGGGCTCGCCGCGCTCGTGGTGGCCCTGCTCGTGGCCGTGCTGGGCTTCCACATGCCGGCCCACCTGGCGGCGCTGGCCGCCGCCCAGGGAGCGACCTTCGGCCTGTTCCCGATCGTCTGGATCGTCGTGATGGCGCTGTGGTTCTACCAGGTCACCGTGCTCTCCGGGCGATTCGACGACATGCGCGCGATCTTCGACTCGCTCGGCGGCGGAGACATCCGCATCCAGGCCGTGCTCATCGCGTTCTGCTTTGGCGGCCTGCTCGAGGCCCTCGCCGGCTTCGGCGCCCCCGTGGCCATCACGGCCACCATGGTGCTCGGCCTGGGTGTGCCCCCGCTGCGGGCGGCCACCGCCGTGCTGCTGGCGAACACCGCGCCCGTGGCCTTCGGCGCCGTGGGCACCCCCATCACCACCGCCGGCACGCTCACCGGCATCCCCGCCACGCACATCGGCGCGATCGTCGGCCACCAGGCCCCGTTCGTGGCCGTGATCGTGCCGTTCCTGCTCGTGTTCATCATCGACGGGCTGCGCGGCGTGCGGCAGACGTGGCCGGCGCTGATCGTGATCGGCGCGAGCTTCGCCGTCGCCATCTGGCTGGCCTCGACCCACTTCTCCTACGAGCTCACCGACGTCGTGGCCTCCCTGGTCTCCCTCGCCGCCGCCGTCCTGCTGCTGCGCTTCTGGCGGCCGCGGGGCGCCGAGGAGGCCCGCCAGCGCCTCGACGCCCCCGCCCGCGCGGCGGCGCAGGATCTCACCCCCGGCCGGATCTTCATGGCCGTGCTGCCCTACATCGTGGTCGTGGCCGTGTTCGCCCTGGCCAAGCTGGTCCCCCCGATCACCGCGGCCCTGAACTCCGTCACCGCGAAGATCCCGTGGCCCGGGCTCGACGGGCACCTCGTCGACGCCTCCGGCGCGCCCCTGGCGAGCACCGTGTACAAGTTCGAGTGGCTGGCCTCCCCCGGCACGCTGCTGCTGATCGCCGGCCTGATCATGGCCGTGGTCTACTCCCGGTTCGACCACGACGGCCGGTTCCCGCTCTCGGTGGGGAACGCGCTCGCCGAGATCGGCCGCTGCTTCGCCCGCATGCGCTGGTCCGCCCTGACGATCGTGATCGTGCTCTCCCTGGCCTACGTCATGAACTTCTCGGGCCAGACGGTCGCCATGGGCACGTGGGTGGCCGGCCTGGGCGCGGCCTTCGTGTTCCTGTCCCCGGTGCTCGGCTGGCTCGGCACCGCCGTGACCGGCTCGGACACCTCCGCGAACGCCCTGTTCTCCACCCTGCAGCAGACCGCCGCCACGAACATCGGCGCCGATCCGGCCCTGCTGGTGGCCGCCAACACCTCCGGCGGCGTCGTGGGCAAGATGATCTCCCCGCAGTCCCTGGCGATCGCCGCGACGGCGGTCGGCATGGAGGGCCGGGAGTCCGAGATCCTGCGTCGTGTGGTGGTGTGGTCGCTCGTGCTCCTGCTGGCGGTGTGCACGCTCGTGTACCTGCAGTCCAACGTGCTGGCGTGGATGCTGCCGGCGGCGGGCTGACCGCCTGCACCACCCGAGCGGGGCGGCGCCCGTCGGTAGGATGGACGGTCGCCGCCCCGCCCCCTCGGAAGGTCCGTCCATGACCGCTGCCCCCGCCTACACCATCGTGCTCGACTGGCTCGAGGCCGAGCTGCGCTCCGGCGCCGTGGTCGTGGGGGACAAGCTGCCCGGCGAACGCACCCTGGCCGAACGCTTCGGCATCTCCCGGGCGTCCGTGCGGGAGGCCACCCGGATGCTCGAGGCCATGGGCCTGATCCGCGCCAGCGCCGGCTCCGGGCCGAACTCGGGCGCCGTCGTCGTCTCCGAGCCGTCCGCGGCGCTGGGCTGGGCGCTGCGCCTGCACATCGCCACCCGGTCCCTGCCGATGGCCGACGTCGTCGCCGCGCGCGTGCTCCTCGAGACCGATGCGGCGCAGGCGGCCGCCGCCACCTCCGGCGACCCCGAGAGCGTCGCCGTCCTGGCCGAGGTGGAAACCCTGCTGGACCGGATGGACGACCCCGCGCTGCCGGAAGAGGACTTCCACCTGCTCGACACCGAGTTCCATGTGCGGCTGGCCACCCTGGGCGGGAACGTCGTGACGGCGATGATGCTGGACTCCCTGCGCCAGGCGACCATCGGCTACGTGACCGAGACCGTGGCCGGGCTGTCCGACTGGCCCGCCGTGCGCGCCGGCCTGCAGGCCGACCATCGGCGGATCCTCGCCGCCTCCGCCGCCGGGGACGGCCGGGCGGCCGCGCAGGAGCTGCGGGAGCACGTCCTCGGCTTCGCCGCCCTCGCCCAGACCGGCAGGGTGCCCGCCGGCGGCTGAGCCGGCGAAGGGTCCGGCGCGCGCGGGGTCCCGCCGGACGGACGGCTCCGGCGGTTCAGGCGGTGACGCCGTGCACCAGGGCGCCCACGCCCACGGCGGTCAGCGAGCCCAGCGCACAGCAGAACTCCACGAGCATGCCCATGCCCATGGCCGTGAGCGCGCCGATCGAGCTGCTGAGCGCGGCCCGGGCGTCCCGGGTGCGGGCCCACTGGGAGGCGAACAGGCCGACGGCGAAGCCGAGGAACAGACCCACCACCGGGATCACGAAGAACCCGACGGCGGCGCCGGCCACCCCCCACAGGATCGGGCCGCGGGTGACGCGTTCACGCCGCAGCCGCCGACCGGTCAGCACCGCGGACGCGCTCAGCCCCGCCACAGCGAGACCGGCCGCGATGACGCCGAACGTCCAGGACGCGGGGGACCCCAGCAGCGCGGCCCACCCGAGAGCCGTCACGAGGTTGAGCAGCGAGCCGGGCAGGACGGGGTACACGGTGCCCACCAGCCCCACCAGGAGCAGGAGCACGGCCACGAGGGAGATCAGCGCGGGAGTCACCTCACCAGTATGACGGGACGGGCACCGCGCTGACGGCGGCATGGGCGAGCGCGCAGCGGCCCCCGTGCCCTCGCCGGAACGGGCCGGATCGGCTAGATTCGCCGCATGTTGGTCGCCGTGCCCACCGAAGTGAAGAACAACGAGTTCCGTGTCGCCCTGACGCAGGGCGGGGTCCAGGAGCTGGTGCGCGCGGGCCACCAGGTCCTCGTGCAGTCGGGGGCCGGCGTCGGCTCCGGCGCCTCGGACCAGGACTACCGCGACGCCGGTGCCGAACTGGTCGACGACGTCGACGAGCTCTGGCAGCGCGCGGAGCTGGTCCTCAAGGTCAAGGAGCCCCAGCCGGAGGAGTACGGCCGCCTGCGCCGCGGCCAGGTCCTCTTCACCTACCTGCACCTGGCCGCCTCTCCCGCGTGCACGCGGGCGATCCTGGACGCCGGCACGACGGCGATCGCCTACGAGACGGTCACCCGCGGTCGCTCCCTGCCGCTGCTGGCCCCCATGAGCCAGGTGGCCGGCCGCCTGGCCCCCGCCGCGGGCGCCTACCACCTCCTCCAACCGCAGGGCGGCTCGGGCGTGCTGATGGGCGGCGTGCCCGGCACCCGCCGCGCCCGGGTGGCCGTGATCGGCGGAGGTGTGGCCGGCGAGGCGGCGGCCGTGATCGCCGCGGGCATGGGCGCGGACGTGACCGTCCTGGACATCTCCCTCGAGCGGCTCGCCCAGCTGGATGCCGTCCACCAGGGCCGGATCCGCACGCTGGCCTCCTCCCACCTGAACATCGGCGAGACCGTGGCGGACGCGGACCTCGTGATCGGCTCCGTGCTGATCCCCGGCGCCGCGGCCCCGAAGCTGGTGACCGCCGAGATGGTGGAGTCCATGCGGCCCGGCTCCGTGCTGGTGGACATCGCGATCGACCAGGGCGGCTGCTTCGAGAACTCGCGGGCCACCACCCACCAGGATCCGACGTACCTCGTGGGAGACAAGATCTACTACAGCGTCTCCAACATGCCCGGCGCCGTGCCGCAGACCTCCACCGCGGCCCTGACCAACGCGACGCTGCCCTACATCAAGCGCATCGCCGACCTCGGATGGCGCGCGGCACTGGCCGCGGACGAGGGCTTCGCCGGGGGCCTCAACGCGCACGACGGCGTGCTCACCCTGCCCTCCGTCGCCACGGCCGTGGCCGACGAGCTCGGCCTGGACCCCCGGAAGGACGTCCGCGTCACCTCCGAGGTGCTCGCGGAGGCCTGAGCCCCGCGCCCGTCGCGCGCGGGGCCGGCCGGCCCCTCAGAGCCCCGCGAGGAACGCCCGGTGGAAGGACCAGTCGCCGGTCACCTCGGGGTGGAAGGCCGTGGCGAGCAGGTGGCCCTGCCGCACGGCCACGGGCAGCCGGGCGTCGCCGTCGAGCACCGGGTCCGCCGCGGGCACGGACACGCGCGACGCCGGCACACTCGCCAGGACCTCGACGCCCTCCCCCGCCTGGACGACGGCGGGGGCGCGGATGAACACGGCGTGCACCGGCTCCGCCGCGACCGCGGGGACGTCCAGGTCCTCCTCGAACGAGTCCACCTGCGCGCCGAAGGCGTTGCGCCGCACGGCCACGTCCAGCACGCCGAGCCCGCCCTGATCCGGCGCCGGGTTGCGGATCTCGCGGGCCAGCATGATCAGCCCCGCGCACGTGCCGTAGGCGGGCAGGCCGTCGCGGAGGGCGGCGATGAGCGGGTCCTTCAGCCCCATGATCCGGGCGAGGCGGTCCATCACGGAGGACTCGCCGCCGGGCAGCACGATGCCGTCCAGACCCTCGAGGTCCGCAGGGCGGCGCACCGGGCGCGTGCGCGCGCCGAGCGACTCGAGCACGTGGGCGTGCTCCCGCACGTCGCCCTGGAGCGCGAACACGCCGACGGTCTTCTGTGGACTCACCATGGCCCCGACCCTAGGGCCTCCGGGCGCCCGGGACTCCGCGGCTCACCAGCCGCGCTCGGCCAGGCGGTGCGGGGCGGGCAGGTCGCCCACGTTGATGCCCACCATGGCCTCGCCCAGGCCGCGGGAAGCCTCGGCGACCGCCATCGGGTCGTCGAACTGGGCGGTGGCCTTGACGATGGCACGGGCGCGCTCGGCCGGGTTGCCGGACTTGAAGATGCCGGAGCCCACGAACACGCCGTCGGCGCCCATCTGCATCATCAGGGCCGCGTCGGCCGGGGTGGCCACGCCGCCGGCGGTGAACATCACGACGGGCAGGGCGCCGGTCTCGGCGACCTCGCGCACCAGCTCGTACGGCGCCCGCAGCTCCTTCGCGGCCACGTACAGCTCATCCTGGGCCAGGCCCTGGAGCTGGGCGATCTCCTTGCGGATGGTGCGGATGTGCTTCACGGCCTCGGAGACGTCGCCGGTGCCGGCCTCGCCCTTGGACCGGATCATGGCCGCGCCCTCGGTGATGCGGCGCAGGGCCTCGCCGAGGTTGGTGGCGCCGCACACGAAGGGCACGTCGAAGTCCCACTTGTCGATGTGGTTCACGTAGTCCGCCGGGGAGAGCACCTCGGACTCGTCGATGAAGTCCACCTTGAGCGCCTGCAGCACCTGGGCCTCCACGAAGTGGCCGATGCGCGCCTTGGCCATCACGGGGATGGACACGGCCTCGACGATCCCGTCGATCAGGTCGGGGTCGGACATGCGGGCCACGCCGCCCTGGGCGCGGATGTCGGCCGGGACCCGCTCGAGCGCCATGACGGCCACGGCGCCGGCATCCTCGGCGATGCGCGCCTGCTCCGCGTTGACGACGTCCATGATCACGCCGCCCTTCATCATGTCCGCCAGGCCGCGCTTGACGCGGGTCGTGCCGGTGCCGCGGGCGCCGTCGTCGGCGGCGGAGGCGGTGGAGGCGGAGAAGCTGCGGGCGCGCTCGTCGCTCATGGTGGTCCTTCCGAAGGGGTGGCGGCCCCGGCCGCGGGGCGGCTGGCCGGGGCGAAGACGCGGTCAACTCTAGTCCCCCGGCGGCGAAGCCCGGCCCGCGTCACGGACGACGACGTCACCCGGCCCCGTGCCGGCGCAGCGTGCGGCGTCGGCGCCACACGACGAACGCGGCCACGGCCGCGAGGATCAGCACGAGGGCGAGGGCGCCCCGGCCCTCTCCGAGCGCCGCGCCGATGACGGCCCACACCACGGCCATCCCGACGGTCCCGTACACCACGCCCCACAGGAACGTGCCGAGCGCGGCCGCCGGCAGGAACCGGCGCCAGGGCATGCGGGCGACGCCGGCGGAGCCGATCACCGCCGTCTGGATGCCCACCGTGAGGTAGCAGAACGGGATGGCCCACACCCCGTGGCGCTGGATGAAGCGCTGGGCCCGGACATAGACGGGCCCCTCCATCACGCGGGCGAACCAGCGGGTCCGCTCGACGCCGGAGGCCAGCCCCCGCCCGAGCGCGAACACGATCAGGGTGCGCAGGATCGCCAGCATCCAGAAGAACCCGATGGACCACAGCAGCGGCAGCCCGTCGATCCACGCCATCATGGGCGGAGCCACCCGTCGGTGCGGGGACTCATGCGCTCGCCCCGGCCGTGCTCACGCGTTCCAGAGCCCGTACGAGTCCGCGAGGTCCGCGATCTTCTGGGCGCGCAGCACGCGGGGCAGGTACGAACCGTCGCCGACGGCGGCGCCCTGAGCATGCTTCTCGAGCAGGTCGCGGGCCCACGCGAGCTCGTCCTCGGACGGGGACATCGCCCGGTTGACCCAGTCCACCTGATCCCGGTTCAGGACGAGGCGGCCGGTCATGCCCATCGAGGCGGTGACGGCGCTGGAGTCGACGACCGCGTCCTCACCGTCCGCGTTGCCGGGCGGTCCGTCGATCGCCCCGGGCAGACCGCCCACGCGGGAGGCGATCACCATGCGGGAGCGGGCGTAGGCCATGGCCAGCGGGTCCTCGCCGACGCCGACGTCCTTGCGGAAGTCGTTCACGCCGAAGGCGAGACGGAACGTGCCCGGCGCCTTGGCCACGGCCGTGGCGTTCTCGATGCCCAGGGCGGACTCCAGCAGGGCGATCACCGGGGTGCCGGCGCGCAGACGCATCGCGGTGAACGTGACCTGCTCCGGCTCCTCGGTCTCGGCCAGCACGACGCCGCGCACGCCGTCGAGACCCGTGAGCGCCTCGAGGTCCCGCTGCCAGTGGTCCGTGGAGGTCGCGGAGATGCGCACCCACGCCGTCATGCCGCCGGAGAGGGCGTCCACGACGTGCTGGCGGGCCGCGTCCTTCTGCTCCTCCGGCACGGCGGCCTCGAGGTCGAAGATGACGGAGTCGGCCTCGGAGGCCAGGGCGGGGGCGAACGCGTCGGGGGTGGCCGCGTTGACCAGCAGCCAGGAGCGGCTGAGCTTGGCGGGCAGGGCGGCGGCGCGACGGTTCCTCACGGGCATGGCCTCCAGCCTAGCCCGCCGCGGCCGTCCGCCCGCGGGCCCCTTCCCACCCGCGGGAGGCCTCACATCCGCTCGCGGCGGGCGAGACGGACGGCCGTAGCATGGAGAGGCCGTCGGTCCGTCCGACGCCGCCGACCCCCGACCGCCAGGAGTACCCGATGCGCCCGACCCCCCCTTCCCGCGCCCTGCGGCTCACGGGTGCCGTGGCGGCCGCGTGCCTGCTGGCCGGCTGCGCGGTCGCCCCCGACCTGGCCGAGGACTCGGCGTCCGACGACGGCGTGCCCCTGCCCGCGACGGAGGGGTATCAGCCGCTGACGGTCTACCTCGCCGTCGCCGAGGCGGAGGCGGTCCCGGGGACGAGCGGCCGGCCCTTCGGCTGCGGCGACCTGCTGGTGCCCGTGCAGACCGTGCCGACGGACACCGAGGACGAGGCGGACGCCGCCCTGGACTTCCTGTTCGCGGACGAGCGCGGCTGGCACGGCGACCCGTCGCTGTGGAACGCCGTGTTCGACGCGCGCGAGACCCTCACCCCGACCGGGCACCGCCGCGCGGGCGACGTGGAGATCTTCACCTTCACCGGCACCGTGACGCCGGAGGACGACTGCACGGCCGAGCGGATCCGCGCCCAGCTGCAGGCGACCGCCGCCGCCTTCACGTCAGCGGGACAGGTCCGGCTCGAGGTGGACGGCCGGGACCTCGACGACGTGTTGGGGCTCGAACCGCTCCGCCTCGGCGAGTCCGTGGACGTCCCGCAGGGGGACCCCACGCCGAGTGGGGAGCCGAGCGACGGATCCGGCGGGCAGACGTGGGCGCCGGAGGGCGAGTCGCCGGAGGACACGTGGGCTCCGGCCGAGCCCTCGGACGACACCTGGGCGCCGGCCGAGCCCTCGGACGACACCTGGGCGCCGGACGAGGAGTCGTCGTGGGGTCCCGCCGAGCCGACCCAGGGCACGTGGTCCCCCGCCCAGGAGCCGAGCGCCCCCTGACCGCGCGACCCGCCGTCGTCGCCCGTCATCGGACCTTCGGGCACGGCCGCGCCGTGCTATAGGGTGCCGAGCGTGCGGAACCTCCGAGATCACCTGTCCCAGCGCGCCGTCGGCGTGAAGCAGTCCGCGGTCCGCGACGTCTTCGACATCGCGATGGACCCGAACCTCGTCTCGCTCGCGGGCGGGAACCCGTGGCTCGCCGACCTGCCCCTCGACGAGCTGGGCCGGATCGCCTCCGACCTGATGACCCGGTTCGGCACGGAGTCCCTGCAGTACGGCCCGGGCCAGGGCACCGAGGCGATGCGTGCCGCCGCGACCGCCGTGATGGCCGCCGACGGCATCCCGGACGCGGATCCCGACCTCGTGGTCATCACCCCCGGCTCGCAGGCCGCGATCGACACCGCCTGCCGGGCGTTCGCGAACCCGGGCGACGTCGTCGTGGTGGAGGACCCCACATTCGTGGGCGCGTTGACCACCTTCACCACCTGGCAGCTCGAGGCCGTGGCCACGGGCACCGACGACCACGGCCTGGTGCCCGCGGCCCTCGACGAGACCCTGACCCGCCTGGCCGCCGAGGGCCGCCGCGTGGCCTTCCTCTACACGATCCCCTCGTTCGCGAACCCCTCGGGCGCCCTGCTGCCCCCGGGCCGCCGCGCCGAGGTGGGCGCGATCTGCGAGAAGCACGGCGTGCTCATCGTGGAGGACAACCCGTACGGGCAGATCGCGTTCGACGGCGAGCCCGTCGCCCCGATCGCCGCCGACCACCGGGACAACGTGGTCCACCTCGGCACGATGTCCAAGATCTTCTCCCCGGGCGTGCGCATCGGCTGGGCGCTCGTGCCGGCCGCGCTCAAGCGCGAGTTCTACCTGTGCGCGGAGTCGGCCTACATCCACGCGTCCACGTACTCGCAGATGCTCTCCACCGCCTTCGTCACGCAGCTGGACTGGCAGGGCCACGTCCGCCACGTGACCGGGCTGTACCGCGAGCGGGCCGCGGCGCTCGTGGACGCGGTGCGTGAGCACTGGGACCCGGGGGTCGAGTTCATCACCCCGCAGGGCGGCTTCTTCCTGTGGGCCACCCTGCCCGCCGGGGTGGACACCCTCGAGGTGATGCACCGCGGCATCGAGGCGGGCGCGGTGTTCGTGCCGGGGGCGGCCTTCACCCCCGTCGAGGGCACGCACTCCACCCTGCGCCTGGCGTACTCGTTCGTGGCGGCCGAGAAGCTCGTGGAGGGCGTGCGGCGCCTGGCCCCGGTGGTGAACGAGTCGATCGCCCGGGCCCGCTGAGCCGCGGCGGGCGCCCACGACGACGTCGGCCCGGCGCGTCTGCCGGACGTGCGACCTCTTCCCCGGGCCCGCGAGATCGTATACGATCTCGACCATGACGCAGAGCACACCGGACCCCACGCCCACCGTCACCGAGCACGACTTCACCGTCCGGGAGAACCGGCCGGGCAAGGTGCTCGCCGTCCACCTGAACTACCCCTCCCGCATCGCCCAGCGCGGCCAGTCCCCGCAGGCCCCCGGCTACTTCCTCAAGGCCGGCACCTCCCTCGCCCGCACCGGCGACACCATCGAGCGCCCCGCCGGCACCGAGCTGCTCGCCTACGAGGGCGAGATCGCGCTGATCATCGGCCGCACCGCCCGGCGCGTCAGCCCGAAGGAGGGCTGGTCGCACGTCTCCGGCATCACCGCCGCCAACGACTGGGGCCTCTACGACCTCCGCCACGCGGACAAGGGCTCCAACGTCAAGAACAAGTCCGGCGACGGCTACACCCCGCTCGGCCCCGCGGTGATCTCCGCCGCGGGCCTGGACCCGGCCGCCCTGCGCGTGCGCACCTGGGTCAACGGCGAGATCGTCCAGGACGACACCACCGAGGGCCTCGTCTTCCCGTTCGGCCAGCTCGTGGCCGACCTCTCGCAGCTCATGACGCTCGAGGAGGGCGACGTCATCCTCACCGGCACCCCCGCCGGGTCCTCCGTGGCCCAGCCGGGCGACGTCGTCGAGGTGGAGGTGGACGCCCCCAGCGCCCCCGGCGCACCGACCACCGGCCGCCTGGTGACGACGGTCGTCGACTCGGAGCACTCCCTGGCCCCGTTCGGCGCGCAGCCGCAGGTGGACGACGTGCAGCGCGAGGAGGCCTGGGGCTCCCGCGAGGCCGCCGGCCTGGCCCCGCAGGCCGCGGCGCCGTCGTCGTCCGCGGTGGACGAGAACGGCCACTGGGTCGCGAGCGCCCCGCAGCCGGACCGCTCCCTGCTGACCCCCGAGCTGCGCGCCAAGATCGACGCCATCGCGGTGGCCACCCTCACCGCCCAGCTGCAGAAGCGCGGCGTCCAGAACGCGACCATCGACGGCCCGCGCCCGATCCACCGGGGTCGGCGCGTCCTCGGCTACGCCAAGACCCTGCGCTACATCCCCAAGCGCGAGGACCTGGCCAAGGAGTTCGGCGGCGGCTTCAACGCCCAGAAGCGGGCGATCGACTCGGTGCAGCCGGACGACGTGGTGGTCATGGAGGCCCGTGGCGAGCACGGCACCGGCACCCTCGGGGACGTCCTGGCCCTGCGCGCCCAGGTGAACGGCGCGAACGCCGTGATCACGGACGGCGGCATCCGCGACTCCGCCGCCGTCGCCGAGGTCGGCCTCCAGGTGTACGCCGGCGCCACGCACCCGGCGGTGCTGGGCCGCCGTCACATCCCGTGGGAGGTCGGCGGCACCATCGCCTGCGGCGGCACCACCGTGCAGCCCGGCGACATCATCGTCGGCGACGACGACGGTGTGGTGGTCATCCCGCCGTCCCTGCTCCAGGAGGTTGTGGACGACGCCTACGAGCAGGAGCTCCAGGACGCCTGGGCGTACGAGCAGGTCAAGGCCGGCTACCCGGTGGACGGGATGTTCCCCCCGAACGCCGAGTGGAAGGCCAAGTTCGCCGAGTACCGCAAGACCCTGCCGGACGCCCCGGCCCCGGAGGGCGACGCCTGAGCATGCGCCGCACGGACATCGGAACGGTCGGCCTCGCAGGCGCCCCCGTCTCCAAGGCGGACCGCGCCTACCAGGCGATCCTCGAGGGGATCCGGGACCAGCGCCACGAGCCGGGCGACCGGCTGGTGCTGTCCCAGATCGCCGCGGAGCTGGGCATGTCCGTGGTGCCCGTGCGGGAGGCGATCCGCCGCCTGCAGTCCGAGAAGCTGGTGGCCTACGAGCGCAACGTGGGCGCCACCGTGGTGGGCATCGACCCGGTCGAGTACCGCCACACCATGGAGACGCTGGCGCTGGTGGAGGGGTTCTCCACCGCCCAGTGCGCCCCGCACGTGACCGCCGAGGACCTCGCGGCGGCCCGCGAGGTGAACGCGACCATGCGCGCGATGACGGAGTCGGAGACGGCCTGGGACCCGGTGACGTTCACCGAGCTCAACCGCCGCTTCCACTCGATCCTGTTCGAGCATCACCAGAACGAGCACGTGCACGACCTGGTGCACCGCGGCTGGAACCGCCTGGCCGCGCTGCGCTCCTCCACGTTCGCGTACGTGCCCGGCCGGGCGGTGGCCTCCGTGGACGAGCACGAGCACCTGCTGCGCCTGATCGAGGACGGGGCGCGCTTCGAGGAGATCGAGGCCGCCGCCCGCGCCCACCGCCTGAACACCCTGCGCGCCTACCTGGAGCACGGCGCCGAGCCGTCCGCGTGACCGCCGGCCGGACCGGCGCCGACGTCGTCGGCGCCAGACCCCGACCATCCGCCCCCGAAGCACTCAGCGAAAGAGACACCATGACGGAGAAGACCAGCATCGAGGCCCGCAAGCCCGAGGGCCTGCCCGACGTCCTGCGCCACTACATCGACGGCGAGTTCGTCGACTCGATCGACGGCGACACCTTCGAGGTGCTCGACCCGGTGACCAACGAGCCGTACCTGACGGCCGCCTCCGGCAAGGCCGCGGACATCGACCGCGCCGTCGCCGCCGCGAAGCGGGCCTTCGAGTCCGGCGAATGGTCCCAGGCCCTGCCGCGCCAGCGCTCCCGCGTGCTGCACAGGATCGCGGACATCATGGAGACCCGCGGCGACCAGCTGGCCGCCATGGAGTGCTTCGACACCGGCCTGCCGATCAAGCAGGCGAGGGGCCAGGCCGCGCGCGCCGCCGAGAACTTCCGCTTCTTCGCGGACCTGATCGTGGCCCAGCACGACGACACCTTCAAGGTGCCGGGCCGCCAGATCAACTACGTGAACCGCAAGCCGATCGGCGTCGCCGGCCTGATCACCCCGTGGAACACCCCGTTCATGCTGGAGTCCTGGAAGCTGGCCCCGGCCATCGCCACCGGCAACTCGGTGGTGCTCAAGCCCGCCGAGTTCACCCCGCTCTCGGCCTCCCTGTGGGGCGGGATCTTCGAGGAGGCCGGCCTGCCGAAGGGCGTGTTCAACATGGTGCACGGCTTCGGCGAGGAGGGCTACGCGGGCGACCCGCTCGTGAAGCACCCGGACGTGCCGCTGATCTCCTTCACCGGCGAGTCCCGCACCGGCCAGATCATCTTCGCCAACGCCGCCCCGCACCTGAAGGGCCTGTCCATGGAGCTCGGCGGCAAGTCCCCGGCCGTGGTGTTCGAGGACGCGGACCTGGACGCCGCGATCGACGCGACCATCTTCGGCGTGTTCTCCCTGAACGGCGAGCGCTGCACCGCCGGCTCCCGCATCCTGGTCCAGCGCTCCGTCTACGACGAGTTCGTGGAGCGCTACGCCGCCCAGGCCTCCCGCGTGAAGGTCGGCCTGCCGGACGACGAGACCACCGAGGTCGGCGCCATCGTGCACCCGGAGCACTTCGAGAAGGTCATGTCCTACGTGGAGATCGGCAAGACCGAGGCCCGCCTGGTGGCCGGCGGCGGCCGCCCGGAGGGCTTCCCCGAGGGCAACTTCGTGCAGCCCACCGTGTTCGCGGACGTGGCCCCGGACGCCCGGATCTTCCAGGAGGAGATCTTCGGCCCGGTGGTGGCCATCACCCCCTTCGACACGGAGGAGGAGGCCCTGCAGCTGGCCAACAACACCAAGTACGGCCTGGCCGCCTACATCTGGACCAACGACCTCAAGCGCGCCCACAACGTCGCGCAGAACGTGGAGGCCGGCATGGTGTGGCTGAACTCCAACAACGTGCGGGACCTGCGCACCCCGTTCGGCGGGGTGAAGGCCTCCGGCCTGGGCCACGAGGGCGGTTACCGCTCGATCGACTTCTACACCGATCAACAGGCCGTGCACATCAACCTCGGCGAGGTCCACAACCCGGTGTTCGGCAAGCAGGAGCAGGCCGCGGCGAAGATCGACGGCTGACCCCGCGCTGACCGGCGACCACGACGGCGCCCGCACCGTCCCCGCGACGGTGCGGGCGCCGTCGTCGTGGTGGGGCCGCGCCGGGTCTCTCCCCCGGCCCACCCGGCCCACCTGACGCGGGTTGAGTTGTCGCGGGTGCGGGCGCCCCGGACCCGCGACAACTCAACCCGCGTTCCTCGACGGCCTTCCCGTCGGCCGCGCGGATCGTATACGATCGAGCCAGTGAACGTGTCCCAGGCCACAGCGCACCGCCATCACCAAGGAGCACCGATGACCAACCTCGAGAGCCGCCAGAAGACCTCCTCCGGCTTCTTCGTCACGAAGGAAGCCCCCATCGACCCGGAGAACCCCCTCCCCACCCCGACGTCCGAGGCGCCGGACATCCTGCGCTGCGCCTCGATGGAGCTCGTGGTCACGGACCTCGCCCAGTCCCGCGAGTTCTACGTGGACGTGCTCGGCCTCGTGGTCACCGAGGAGGACGAGGAGACCGTCTACCTGCGCTCCATGGAGGAGTTCATCCACCACAACCTGGTGCTGCGCCAGGGCGAGACCGCCGCCGTGGCCGCGTTCTCCTACCGCGTGCGCACCCCCGAGGACCTGGACAAGGCGGTCGCCTTCTACGAGGAGCTGGACTGCCGTGTCGAGCGCCGGAAGGATGGCTTCGTCAAGGGCGTCGGCGACTCCGTGCGCGTCGAGGATCCGCTGGGCTTCCCCTACGAGTTCTTCCACGACGTCGAGCACGTGGAGCGCCTGGCCTGGCGCTATGACCTCTACACCCCGGGCGCACTGGTCCGCCTGGACCACTTCAACCAGGTGACCCCGGATGTGCCGCGTGCCGCCCGCTACATGCAGGACCTGGGCTTCCGCGTCACCGAGGACATCCAGGACGAGAACGGCACCGTCTACGCCGCGTGGATGCGCCGCAAGCCCACCGTGCACGACACCGCCATGACCGGCGGCGACGGCCCGCGGATGCACCACGTGTGCTTCGCCACGCACGAGAAGCACAACATCCTGGCGATCTGCGACAAGCTCGGCGCCCTGCGCATGTCCGACCACATCGAGCGCGGCCCGGGTCGCCACGGCGTCTCCAACGCGTTCTACCTCTACCTGCGCGACCCCGACGGCCACCGCGTGGAGGTCTACACCCAGGACTACTACACCGGCGACCCGGACAACCCCGTGGTCACCTGGGACGTGCACGACAACCAGCGCCGCGACTGGTGGGGCACCCCGGTCGTGCCGTCCTGGTACACCGATGCCTCCCGCGTGCTGGACCTCGACGGCAACCTGCAGCCGCTGGTTTCCCGCACCGACGACTCGGAGATGGCCGTGACCATCGGCGCCGACGGCTTCTCCTACACCCGGGAGGGGCAGGGCGAGGAGTCCATGCCGGAGTGGAAGCAGGGCGAGTACAAGCTCGGCAACCAGCTCTGACGGCACTGCCGGGCGCCGCTTCGGGACACCACGACGACGGCGGGCACCCAACGCAGGTGCCCGCCGTCGGCGTCCGCCCTCCCTGCCATCCTCCGCGTCTCCCCGCCCCACGCCGTTCGAGGCGGAAAATCCATCTCATTCGAGCCGGGAGGGCCAGTTTGAGCTCGATTTCCCGCCTCAAAGCGTGGGGAGCAGGGGTGTCCCGCCTCGCAGACGGGCGTCGGGGGGCTGGCCTGCCTCACGGTGCACCGCCGCCAGCCCGGGCTGGGCATCGGGACGCGCGCCCCGGACTGATCCGGGGCGGTGACAGGATGGCGACAGGGCCGGGGGCCGAGCCGCGTAATCGTATACGATCAAGGCCAGGCCCCTGCCCGTCGTCGTGAAGGAGACCGCTGTGCTGAACCACGAGACCCACGTCAAGATCGCCGACGAGCTGCACCGCGCGGGCATCGACCGCGTGCCCGTGCCGCGGCTGACCGCGCGCTACCCGGAGATGGAGATCGAGGACTCGTACGCCGTCCAGCGCATCTGGGCCGAGCGCCAGGCCGAGGCGGGCCGCCGCAAGGTGGGCCACAAGATCGGCCTGACCTCCAAGGCCATGCAGGACGCGACCGGGATCGACGAGCCGGACTACGGCGTGATCTTCGACGACCAGGTGTTCGAGTCCGGCCACGTGTACGAGTGGAAGAAGTACACCCATCCGCGCATCGAGATGGAGCTGGCGTTCGTGCTGCGGGACGAGCTGCGCGGGCCCGGCCTGAACCTGATGGACGTGCTGCGCGCCACCGAGTACGTGGTGCCCGCGCTCGAGGTGCTGGACTCGCGCATCGAGATGGCCGGCCGCACCATCACGGACACCATCTCGGACAACGCGGCGCTGGGCTCCCTGGTGATCGGCGGCCGCCCCGTGGGCGTGCACGACGTGGACCTGCGCTGGGTCTCCGGCATCCTCTCCCGCAACGAGGAGATCATCGAGACCGGCGTGGCCGCGGGCGTGCTGAACCACCCGGCCAACGGCGTGCACTGGCTGGCCAACCGCATCGCCGGGCACGGAGACGCGCTCGAAGCCGGTGAGATCGTGCTCGCCGGCTCCTTCACCCGCCCGATGTGGGTGTACCAGGGCGACACCGTCTACGCCGACTACGGCCCGCTCGGCACCATCACCTGCCGCTTCGCCTGACCCGCCCGTCGTCGTCGCCCCGCCCGCCCGCAACGCGGGTTGACCTATCACCAGTACGACCCCGCTCCACCCGCGACAACTCAACCCGCGTCGGGTGGAGGGCGCGGAGAACCCCGGAGGAACATCCCATGCCCGTCCGCCACAACCCGCAGCCGCTGTTCCGCGACCTCTTCACACCCGAGGCCGTCGCCGCCCGTGGGGGCCGCCCCGCCGCCGGCATGTTCCTCTCCTCCGGGGACCCGACGACGGCGGAGATCTGCGCCGGCGCGGGCCTCGACTACCTGCTCATCGACGCCGAGCACGCCCCGCTGACCCTGCAGGACGTCCTCGCCCAGCTGCGCGTGATCGCCGGCTACCGCGTGCCCACCCTGGTGCGTGTGCCGGCGCTGGACACCGTGGCCATCAAGCAGTTCCTGGACCTGGGCGCCCAGACGCTGCTGGTGCCCATGGTCGACGACGCCGCGATGGCCCGCCGCGCCGTGGCCGCCGCCCGCTACCCGGACGGCTCCGCCGAGGGCGGGGTGCGCGGCGTGGGCTCCGCCCTGGCACGCTCGGGCCGCTGGAACCGGATCCCCGGCTACCTGCCCGGCGCGGCGGACCACGTCTCCGTGATCGTGCAGATCGAGACGGCCGCAGGCGTGCGCAACGCGGAAGAGATCGCGGCGGTGGACGGGATCGACGGCGTCTTCATCGGCCCCTCGGACCTCTCCGCGTCCCTGGGTCTGCTCGGCCAGCAGTCGCACCCGGAGGTGGTGGCCGCGGTCGAGGAGGTCATCGCCAAGGTCAAGGCCGCCGGGAAGATCGTGGGCGTCAACGCGTTCGTGCCCGCGCAGGCCGACGCCTACGCCGTCGCCGGCGCGGACTACGTCAACGTGGGCGCCGACGTCGCCCTGCTGGCCCGCGCCGCCGAGGCCCTCGCCGACCGCTGGTGCCCGGCCCCGAGCGACGCCGCGACCGACGGGGAGGGCGCGCCCCGCGCGTCGTACTGACCTGGCCATCCCCTCACTTCGGGGCGCGAAATCCACCCCATGGACGTCCGATCCTGGCCCATGACGTGGATTTCCCGCCTCGAATGGCTCGGGGCCGGCGCTTCGGGGGACGTCGCCGCCTCCTGCACAACCGCACCGGACCCCCTCGTGCATCCCCAGACCCCCGCTCGTCCGTCTCGGGACGTGGAGCGACGGGGCACGCTCACCGCATGCCCCGTCGTCCCGCCCCGCTGCCGCCGTCGATCGACCCCGCCGCCTTCACGGTCGACGACGCGCGCCGGGCGGGCGTGACGTGGTCCCGACTGCAGTCCTCAGACCTGCGTCGGCTGCGCCACGGCATCTACGGGCCGGCCGGCCCTGCGGCGGTCTCCGTGCGTGAGTGGACGCTGGATGAGGTCCGCGCGTACCAGCGGCGCCATCCCGACGTCGTCGTCAGCCACGAGACCGCCGCCCGCCTGCACGGTTTGACCGTGCCCGAACGGCTGCTGGCCCCTGGGGAGGTGCACGTCAGCGTCGGCACCTCGGGTGGCCGGCCGGTCCAGGCGGGTCTGGTGCCGCACCGCATCGAGGTGCCGGAGGGACAGCGGATGACGTGGGGCGGCGTGCTCGTGACGACGCCGGCCCGCACCCTGTGGGACCTGTGCGCGGCACGGGCGGCGCTCACGGAGCGGGACGTCGTCGTCGCCGGTGACGCCCTGCTCTGCCCGCCGTGGCTGCCCGGCGGCGGACGCGGGGCTCCCGCCTACACCACGGAGGAGCTCATCGGTTCCCTGGCCGAACGGGGACGTTTCCGGGGGCGAGGACTGGCCCGGGCGGCGCTGGCGAGGATGCGCGTGGGGGCGGATTCGCCGCGCGAGACGCGTCTGCGGCTGGCGCTCGTGGACGCCGGGCTACCGGAGCCCGAGGTGCAGTATCGGCTGGACTCGTCAGACCGCCGCGCTCCGACGGTCGACCTCGGGTATCGGCCGTGGCGCCTCGCGTTGCAATACGACGGCGAGCACCACCGCACCGCCGAGCAGCAGGCCCGAGACGTGCTGCGCGACCGCTGGTGCGCCGACCACGACTGGCTGTCGATCAAGGTCATGTGGGCCGACGCCCGGGACGACTACGCGGACGTCGTCGTGCGCGTGCGGCGCCGGGCGGCCGAGTTCGGTGGGTGACCCGGTGAGATCCACGGTCACCGCAGTCCGCCACGGCCCCCCGTTTCGAGGCGGGAAATCCAGGTCAAAGCGCTCTGGTCCACGCCCGTGGGGTCGATTTCCCGCCTCGAAAGGACGGGCCCGGTGGGAGTCGGCCCGTGAACACCCGTGCTCCCCCACGTAGCGTGGCCCCATGACCACGTCCGTTCCCGCCCTGAGCTCGCATTTCGCCGACACCTTCCCCGAGCTCGCCCTGCCCTGGCAGGCCCAGGCCACGGACGGCCCGCAGCTCGTCCTGCTCAACGCCGGCCTCGCGGCGGAGCTCGGCCTCGACGCCGAGTGGCTCGCCACCGACGACGGCGTCTCCTTCCTCACCGGCGAGCAGCCCGGCCCGGGCGCGCGGCCGGTCGCGCAGGCGTACGCGGGCCACCAGTTCGGCCACTACTCTCCCCGCCTGGGTGACGGGCGCGCCCTCCTCCTCGGCGAGCTCACGGCTCCGGACGGTCGGCTCCACGACCTGCATCTCAAGGGCTCCGGTCGCACGCCCTTCGCGCGCGGCAACGCCGACGGGCAGGCCGTGCTCGGCCCCATGCTCCGCGAGTACGTGGTCTCCGAGGCGATGCACGCCCTCGGCGTGCCGACCACGCGGGCGCTGGCCGTCGTCGGCACGGGCCACCCGGTCCGCCGCGAGACCGTGCTGCCGGGTGCGGTGCTGGCCCGGACGGCCGCGTCGCACCTGCGCGTCGGCACGGCCCAGTACGCCGCGGCCCTCCCCGAGCAGGCGCACCCCACGGAGGTGCTGCGCCGGATCGTCGACGAGGCCATCGCCCGCCACCACCCGCACGCCACCGACGCCGAGCACCCCGCGCTCGCGCTCTACGAGGCGGTGATCGCCGCGCAGGCCGCGCTCGTCTCCCGCTGGATGCTCGTCGGCTTCGTGCACGGTGTGATGAACACGGACAACATGACCCTGTCCGGCGAGACCATCGACTACGGCCCCTGCGCGTTCATCGACGCCTTCGACCCGGCCGCGAGCTTCTCCTCGATCGACACCCAGGGCCGGTACGCGTACGGGAATCAGGGGCCCATCGCGGCGTGGAACCTCGCCCGGCTCGGCGAGGCCCTCGTGCCCGTGCTCGACGACGACCCCGACCGCGCCGTCGCACTCGCCCAGGAGGCGCTGGGCAGGTTCCACGGCGCCCATCTCGCGGCGTGGCGGGGCGGACTGCAGGACAAGCTCGGTCTCCCGGCGTCCGTGGCGGAGGACGACGTCGCCGCGCTCACCGACCGCCTGTTCCCGTGGCTGGCCGCGGCGCGGGCCGACTGGACCTCGTTCTGGGTGCGGCTGGCCGAGCACACGGCGGCGCCCGTGGACGACGACGCGGCCCGCACCGAGGCGGCACGACTCGTCCCCGGCGCCCCGGACCCCGCGGGGCTCGCCGCCTGGCTCGCGGACTGGCGGGCGATGGGTCCCGATCCGGCCCGGATGCGCGCGGTGAACCCCGTCTACATCCCACGGAACCACCTGCTCGACGAGGCCCTGACGGCCGCGGAGGACGGGGACCTCACCGCCGTCCACCGGCTGCTCGAGGCCGTCACGGATCCCTTCACCCCGCGCCCCGGGTTCGAGCGGTACGCGGAGCCGTGGCCGGAGGACGGGGCCCCGTTCGTCACCTACTGCGGCACCTGACCACTTTCGTTGACGAAACGGACGCCCTCCAGGCCGCTTTCGTTGACGAAACGGACGCCCTCACCCCCGCGCCAGCGACTTCACCGGCACGGCCGGGTCCGCGAGCGCGGCGTCCACCACGATCCCCCGGTCGATGATGCGCCGGGCGGCCTTGACGGTCATGGGGTCGTCGATCGACGCGGCCCCGCGCAGGGTCCCGTCCGCGGCCAGGGCGAAGCTCGCCACCACCGTCCCGCGCACCTCGCGGTCCACGATCCGCCCACCGGCCGGCACCGTCATGTCCCCCACGGCCTCCACGTGGGCGTCGTACCGGTCGGACCAGAACCACGGGGCGCCCGGGGCGTCCGCCTCCTCCCCCAGGATCGCCGCCGCGGCGGCCGCGCCGGAACGCAGGGCCGGCTCCCAGTGCCGGGACGGGGCCCACGCGGACTCCCGGGCGCGCGCGGCGTCACCCACGGCCAGGATCCCGGGCACGGTCGTGCGGCCCATCGCGTCCGTGAGCACGCCGTCGGCCACCTCCAGACCGGCGTCCTCGGCGAGCGCGGTGTCCGGCACGGTGCCCCCGGCCAGCACCACGACGTCGGCGTCCACGGTCCGCCCGTCGTGGAGGTGGAGCCGGTGGGCGGCCGGCAGCGCGGCGCCGCCGTCGGCGTCCCGGTGCTCGATCCAGGCCGCCCGGCCGACCTCGACAGCGACCCCGTGCTCGGCGTGCATCCGGTGCAGGCGGGCGGCCAGCGCCGGCCCGACCGCCGCGCGAGCCGGGGCGTCCGTCCCGGTCACGAGCGTCACCGCGGCGAGCGAGCGGCGCGCCGCGGCCGCGACCTCCGCCCCCGTGAAGCCGCCGCCCACGACCGCCACCTCGGCCCCGAACGTCAGGCGGTCGCGCAGGGCCTCGGCGTCGGCGCGGGTGCGCAGGGTGATCAGGTCCGGGTGGTCGGCGCCGGCGACGTCGAGGGCCCGGGGTCGCCCGCCCGTGGCGAGCACGACCGCGTCCGCGTCCAGGACCCGCCCGGAGGCCGTCTCCACCCGGTGGGGCGCGGGGCCGCCGTCGGGGTGGACGCCGCCCGGCACCACCCGGACCGCCTCGTCCTCCACCAGCTCCACCCCGTGCTCGGCGAACCATGCCGGCGGGGCGAGCAGCAGGCGGTGCGCGTCCGCGTCGCCGGTCAGGAACTCCTTGCTCAGGGGCGGCCGGTCATAGGGCACGCCCTGCGGGTCCACGAGTGCGATCCCGCCCGCGAAACCGCGACGCCGCAGCTCGCGGACCACGGCGAAGCCCGCGACGCCGCCGCCCACCACCGCGACCGAGCCGGGCACGCCCGCCGGGGCCTCGACGTCGTGGCTCATGCGCCGGGGACGAGGTAGAGCTGGCCCTCGCGCTCCTCGACGCGGTGCACGCCGACGCCCTTGGTGGCGGGCAGGCAGAGCGCCTCGCCGGTGCGCAGGCAGAACTGCGCGGCGTGCAGCGGGCACTCCACCCGGTCATCCTCGAGCCAGCCCTCGGCCAGCGAGGCGTCCTCGTGGGTGCACGTGTCGTCGATCGCGTGGAACTCGCCCGCGTCCGTGTGGAACACCGCGACGTCGTCCCTCGTCCCCGCCGTCGCCGCCGGGACGACGATCGCCTCGCCCTCCGGGACGTCCGCCGCCGCGCCGATGTGGATCGGCTCCGCCATGGTCTGCCTCCTCTGGTTCCCGGGCCGGGCGGCCCGTGGTGGTCTCCCGTCACCGTATCTCCCGGCGCGGACCCGACACCCCTTCGCTGTGCTCCGCCCCGGTGCCACACCGCGCCCACCTGTGAATGGATGAACCGGACATCACCGGGGCGTGAAATGACCCGACAAGCCTCCGAGAAATGCTCCCGGGAATGGTCGATCACGCTACGATCACGACGGCTCTCCGGCCGTCATCCCGCCCGCACCACGTCACCGACCCGGGAAAGCGACACGGCCCGCGCCTGTCATTCCTCGGGCACTCCACCTTCCGAAGGCATCCGCATGAAGATTCTCCTGCCGGGTTCCGCCGCGTCCCCCCGCCCGCTCGCGCCCGCCGTCGCGGTCGCCGCGCTCTCCGTCCTCGTCGGCGGCCTGCTCCCGCAGCAGCCGTCCGCGACCACGGAGGGCGCCCCCGACGCGCGCCCGCTCGACGACGCCGCCCGTGCCACGACCGCCGGGACGGCCACGACCCCCGCGTCGGCCGCTCCCGTCGAGGGCGCCGGCGTCGCGACCGTCCCGCAGGAGGGCGAGAACCTCGTCCCGGCCGAGGAGGCTCCGGCCGGCGTCGTGCTCGGCGAGCCCGTGGTGGACCGCCCGTTCACGGTGGCCGCCGCCGTGTGGGACGCCGCGGCGGACGACGCCGTCGAGCGCGTGGAGATCCGCGTGCGTCAGGACGGGGCCTGGGGCCCGTGGCAGGTCCTGGAGCGGCCCGTCCTGCCTGAGGACGCCGCCCCCGCGCGCACCGGCACGGACCCGTTCGTCGCGTTCGGCGCGGACGGCGCCCAGCTGCGCGTGACCACCGTCGACGGCGCAGCCCCGGCCGGCCTCGAGCTGTCCCTCATCGACCCGGGCACGGCCGCCACGGACGAGACCGTCGCGAGCGCGCACCCGGCGGTGGCCGCCGAGCAGGCCGCCGAGACCGCCGGCCTGCCCCGGGGCGTGAAGTCGAGCGCCGTCGTCGGGGGCGAGGAGCCCGCCGAGGCCCGCACCGTGGCCACGGCCTCGGACGCGCGCGCGAAGATCCTCCCGGACGTGATCACCCGCGCGCAGTGGGGCGCGGACGAGTCCTGGGCCGAGCCCTCCCCGCAGTTCGACCAGGTGCGCGCGCTGACCATCCACCACACGGCCGGCACGAACGACTACACGCGCGCCCAGGCCGTGGAGCAGATGCGCGGCATCTACGCGTATTACACGAAGACCCTCGACTGGGGCGACTTCCCGTACCACCTGATCACGGACCGCTTCGGCAACATCTACGAGGGCCGCCGCGGCGCCCTGGACTCGAACCCGCTGGGCACGCACGCGGGCGGGTTCAACCGGGGCACGATGGGCGTCTCCACGATGGGCGACCACGACGTCGTCGCCCCGTCCGAGGAGGTCGTGGACGCGATGGCCCGCGCCACCGCCTACTACCTGTACCGCGACGGCATCCACGCGCGGGGCCGGGTCACCCTGACCTCGGGCGGCAGCACGAAGTACGCCGCGGGCACGCCCGTCACCGTGGACACGATCTTCCCGCACCGGGCCACGTCCGCGACCGCGTGCCCGGGGCAGCACCTGATGGCCCGCTTCGACGACCTGCGGGACCGCGCCGAGGCCATCGCGACGGCGGCCGGCCAGCCGCCGGCACCGACCACCCCGGCTCCGACGCCGGCCCCGACGACCGCGCCGTCGACCGCCGGCACGTACACGGTGCAGCCGAACGACGGCTGGTGGACCATCGCCCGCCGCACCGGCGTGCCCGCGGCCACCCTCCAGGAGCTCAACGGCATGACCGAGTCGACCGTGCTCCACCCGGGCATGGTGCTGCGCACCGTCGCCGACCCGACCGCCCCGGAGCCCACCCCGATCACCACCGGCACCTACACGGTGCAGCCGGACGACGGCTGGTGGGTCATCGCCCGACGGACCGGCGTGTGCGCCGCGGAGCTCCAGCGGCTCAACGGCATGACGGCGTCGACCGTCCTGCACCCGGGGATGGTGCTCATCACGGCCGCCACGGCGCCGGCCTCCCCGCCCGCGCCTGCCCCGACCCCGGCCCCTGCCCCGGGCACGTACACGGTCCGCGAGGGCGACGGCTGGTGGATCATCGCCCACCGCACCGGCGTGACGATGGAGACCCTCCATCGCCTCAACGGCATGACCGCGACCACCGTGCTGCACCCGGGGATGGTGCTGCGGACTGGCCAGACCGCCTCCGCCCCGGCGCCCTCGCCCGCCACGTACGTGGTCCAGGCGAACGACGGCTGGTGGCTCATCTCCCAGCGCACGGGCGTCTCCATGGAGCGCCTGCAACGCCTCAACGGCATGACGGTCTCGACCATGCTCCACCCGGGCATGGTGCTGCGCACCGCCTGAGCGCCCCGCCGGGACGACGTCGGCCCGCACCTGCGCGTGAAGGTGCGGGCCGCCGTCGTCGGTTGAGTTGTCACCGGTCGTAGGCCGCCGCACCCGGGATAAGTCAACCGGCGTTGCTCCCCACGAGAAGTCGACGACGGCGCGCGCCGCTTCAGTCCTGTGGTGCCAGCTCCCCGTCCACGAGGTGCCAGCGCCGGTCGCAGGCGGCCGCCACCCTCGGGTCATGGGTCACGACCACCACGGCCCGCTCAGGCCCCACGGCTCCGCGCAGCAGGTCGACGACGTCCCGCGTCCTCTCCTGATCCAGCGCCCCCGTCGGTTCGTCCGCCAGGACCAGCGGCGGCTCGTTGATGAGAGCGCGGGCGACGGCCACCCGCTGCTTCTCCCCGCCGGACAGCGTGCGGGCCCGGTGACCCGTGCGCATTCCCAACCCCACCCGCTCGAGGGCCTCCCCCGCGCGGCGTCGCTGCTCCCCACGCGGGACCCGGTCCGGGCCGTAGCGCAGGGGCAGCATCACGTTCTCCAGTGCGGTGGCGTGCTCCATGAGGGCGAAGTCCTGCAGGACGATGCCGCACCGCTGGTTCCGATACCGGTCCCCGCCCCGGCTCCACGGCTCCGGGAGGGGTTCTCCCCCCAGCAGGACGCGACCCGAGTCCGGGGAATCCAGGCACGCGAGGATCCGCAGCAGGGTGGATTTCCCGGACCCGGAAGGCCCGGTGACGGCTTGCATCTCACCGGCCGGAACCAGCAGAGAGGCCCCCCGGAGGACGGGCACCGCCTCCCCGCCGGAGAGGAACGTCTTGTCCACGTCGTGGACTTCGAGGAGGCTCATGCGGTCTCCTTGGTCGGCCGGTGGCGGCGGGGGCGGCGACCGAAGGTCGCCGCGAGTGCGCGCCAGGAGGACAGGGTGGCGACGGCGCCGATCGCCATGACGGCGATGAGCGCGGCGGACATCGGGCCGGTGGACGGCGGCCCCGGCAGGGCGGACGCACCCGCGGTGAGACCGACAACGGCCGGCAGGACCCATGCGAAGAGCACGGGAACGGTGATCCGCACCGCGGCCTGCCAGCGGGCGGCGCCCACCATCGCGGCGATCCGCCAGGTGGGGGCCAGAGCCCGGGCGAGCACGCCGAGAACGCCGAACAGGGAGACGACGGCGCCGAGCACCGCCGCGCCGAACAGGACGAGCAGCGTGCGGGAGCTGGCGCTCAGGGACTGCAGCAGCGCGGAGGACTGCGGAGTCAGGGGTTCGGCGGTGACCACCAGAGCGTCCGTTTCGAGGGCTCGTCCTGCCGCATCCAGTGCCGGGACGGCATCCTGGCCCAGGACGATGGTGCGCAGCAGGAGGCCCTCCAACGCGTCTGGCGGGTACAGGCTCGCCAGCATCGAGGTCGGGACGACCACCAGGACGGCTTCGTCCAGCGGAACCGATCCCATCATCGGATCCAGAGCGGTGGCGCCCGGCGCCAGCCGTCCGGTCACCGGGATCATGGCGTCCTGGAACTGCACACGCGTCGGCGGTGGCAGGACGCCCCCGGCCGTGAGCGCGTACGGATCCTTCGCCGAGGAGTCGCTGCCCAGCACCGCGTAGGGAGCGGCCGTGCCGTCGGCGTCGCGATGCGGGGACTGACCCGTCGGAGACAGCGTCTCGTCGAGACCGGACCCGGCGAAGAAGTCCTCGGTCACCAGCAGGGCGCCGGGGAGGTCATCGCCGAATCGGTCCCCGTAGGGGTCCATCGTGTACGCCGTCCGGTGCGGGTCCGTCAGGAGGGCGAACAGCGCGGCGGTGCGTCGACCGTCGTCGACGGAGTCGGTCTGGGAGCCGGCAGAGAGGTCGGGCTCGGGCGGCTCCTGCTGCGGTTCGCCCGGGGCGTTGCCGCGCCCTTCCAGATCCCCTAGCCCCGCGAGGTAGTAGCCCCGCAACGAGGCCGCACCGAGCTGCTCCCACCGTTGCAGGTGCCGATCGATCTCCTGCGCCTCGCTCGCCTGCTGGAAGGACAGTCCCAAGAGCGAGCACGAGGCGACCGCGTGGACGAAGGCGACCAGCACCAACGGCCAGAACCTCAGCGTGTCGCGCAGCCCGTCGCTCCAGGCCACGCCGAGACTCCGGAGGCTCACCGGGGCGCTCGCATCCAGAGAGAGACCACATGGGTCGCCGCCACGAGCACGGCGTCGCCCAGCAGCACGACCAGGATGACGCCGCTTGCGACGAGCGGGGACGGTTCCGTGACCGCACCGGTCAGCACCATCCCCTGCCACAGCGCGGCAGAGATCCCCGCAGCGCCGAGGAACGGCACCAGGCTCACGCGAGCCCGAGACACGGCGGCCCGGAGCGGGGAGACCCCGAGCAGGCGCAGCACCCGCAAAGAGGGACGTTCCCCCGCGCGCAGAGTCAGCACCCAGAACGCCGTGACGCTCATCAGAGTGAGGCCGGTCAGCGACGAGGTCACGCCGAGCACGGGCGTCCCGAGCGACGCGGTCATCGCCGTGGGTGCCGGCGCCGCGTCGACTTCCAGGCCGGCGGTTCGCAGGTTCTGCAGGAATCCGTCCAGGTCGGCGGGGTCGCCCACGAGGAACCCGACGTAGGCGGCGGCGTTGTCGAACGCCGGGGTCGGCTGGATCACCCCGTCCGAGGGCAGTCCTCGCCAGCGGGCCGATGAGGCGAGGGCCACAGGCCGGCCCGCCAGTTCCCCCTCCCCCGCTGCGCGATCGGCCAGCACACTGCCCTCGCGCACCAGAAACCCTCGCGCTGCCCGCAGAGATTCCAAGGTCGGCACGTCGACGCCCGCAAGACACGGGGCCGCGGGGCCGGCCAGGTGGCGCACGCCGGGGTCCGCCCCGTTGGCCATCAGGGTCAGGTTCCGCCCGGTCAGGGCGGCCTCCGTGGCGGACCAGACCTCGCCGCTGCCTCCGATGCCGACATCCCACACCGCGTCGCCGCACTCCGCGGCTCCGAAGTACTGCCGATGGTGGACGGACAGGGAGCCCACGAGGCTCAGCGCCAGCCCGCACAGTGCCACGAGCAGCACGGCACGGGTGACGAGCAGCCCGAACGTCCGCAGCCCCCTGCCCGTCACGGTCAGTTCCCGCCGAGAGGCTCTGACAAGGCCCCGTACTGCACCCGCGCCGCAGCACCGACCGCAGCGGCTCCCCACGCGGCAGTCTTCCTGAGCAGGGCCATGATGGCCTCCTTGCTGTGTGACACCCAGAAGATCCCCCTGACCATCTGTGATGTCTCTCATACCCCTGTGAGTAGGGTAATCATCATCCCCCCCGGTGGGGTGTCAAGGAGATTCCTCGGCACATTCCGGCCGCGCTCGGGGGCCTCGCCCGTGCCGTGCCGCTGGTCTATCGCGGCGCGGGACGGCCTGCCGGCCGCCGTCGTCGGTTGAGTTATCACCGGTCGTAGGCCGCCGCACCCGGGATAAGTCAACCGACGTTGCTCCCCAGGACAAGTCGACGACGGCGCAGGCCTCCGAGAGCCCGTGGGGCCGGTGGCTGCGGCGCCGCGGCTCAGTCCTCGAGCTTCTCGAACCGCACGCCGGGGTGCGCCGCCTCCAGCTCCTCCCACGTGATGCCGTGCAGCTCGCGGACCCGCACGACCCCGGAGGCGTCCAGCAGGAAGACGCCCCGATCCGCGTAGATGCGGGAGACGCAGCCGACGCCGGTGAGGGGGAACGTGCACTCGGCCAGCAGCTTCGGATCGCCCTTCTTGGTGAAGAGATCCATCATCACGTAGGTGTCCTTGGCGCCGATCGCCAGGTCCATCGCACCCCCGACGGCGGGGATCGCCCCGGGCTTGCCCGTGGACCAGTTGGCGAGGTCGCCGGTCGCGGAGACCTGGTAGGCGCCGAGGACGCACACGTCCAGGTGGCCGCCGCGCATCATGGCGAACGAGTCGGCGTGGTGGAAGTACGCGGCCCCGGGCAGCTCGGTGACGGGGATCTTGCCGGCGTTGATGAGGTCTTCATCGATCTGCTCGCCCTCGGCCTGCGGGCCGAAGCCCAGCATGCCGTTCTCGGTGTGCAGGGTGACGTTCTTCTCCGCCTCCAGGTAGTTGGACACCGTGGTGGGCTGGCCGATGCCCAGGTTCACGAAGGAGCCGGGGGCGATGTCCGCCGCGATCGTACGGGCCAGTTCGTCCTGGGTCAGCGGGGTGTCGGTCTGGGTGATGCTCATCGCTCTCCTCACTTCCCCTCGGCGGCCGGCTCGGCCGCGGTCGTCGTGGCCGCGCACGGCTTCGGCCGGCCCTCCGCCAGGGCAGCCCGCTCGGCGCGCTCCTTCTCCCCGGACTCGGTGTCGATCCGCACCACGGTGTCCGTGTAGATGCCGGGGGTCACCACGTGCTCCGGGTCGATCGGCTCCTCGCGGACCTCGTCCACCTGGACGATCGTGGTGGCGGCGGCCGCGGCCATGACGGGTCCGAAGTTGCGGGCGGTCTTGCGGTACACGAGGTTGCCGTGGCGGTCCGCCGCGTACGCCTTGATGAGCGCGACATCGCCGCGGATCGGGGCCTCCAGCACGTAGCGCGTGCCGTCGATCTCGCGGACCTCCTTGCCCTCGGCCAGCTGCGTGCCGTAGCCGGTGGGCGTGAAGAAGCCGCCGATGCCGGCGCCGCCGGCGCGCAGGCGCTCGGCCAGGTTGCCCTGCGGGACGAGCTCCAGCTCGATCTCCCCGGCACGGTAGGCCTCGTCGAAATGCCACGAGTCGGACTGGCGCGGGAACGAGCAGATGATCTTGGCGACCCGCCGCTCCTTGATCAGCAGCGCCAGGCCCGCGTCCGCCTGGCCCGCGTTGTTGTTGACCACCGTGAGGCCGGTGGCCCCGGACTCGAGCAGCGCGTCGATCAGCTCCATCGGCTGGCCGGCGTTGCCGAACCCGCCGATCAGCACCGTGGCGCCGTCGGTGATGCGGGAGACGGCCTGCGCGGCCGTGTCCACGAACTCCAGCATGGGGACTCCTTGGATGAGGGGGTCGGGTGGGTGCTCGGCCGGACGCGTCAGCGCGCGGCCACGTTCTCGAGGACGACGGCGATGCCCTGGCCCACGCCGATGCACAGCGCGGCCACGCCCCACCGCTCACCGGAGGCCTCGAGGCGGCGGGCCAGCGTGCCGAGCACGCGGGTGCCGGAGGCCCCGAGGGGGTGGCCGATCGCGATCGCGCCGCCCCAGGCGTTCACGATCTCCGGGTCCACGCCCCAGGCGTCCGTGCAGGCCAGGGACTGGGCGGCGAAGGCCTCGTTGAGCTCGACGGCGGCCACGTCCTTCCAGCCGATCCCGGCGCGGGACAGGGCCCGGTTCACCGCCTCCACCGGCGCGTAGCCGAAGAAGTCGGGCTCGTTGGCGGCGGTGGCGCGGCCGGCGATGCGGGCCAGGGGCTCCAGGCCGAGCACATCGGCGCCCGTCGACGAGCCCAGGAGGGCGGCCGAGGCGCCGTCGTTCATGGGCGAGGCGTTGCCCGCCGTGACGGTGCCGTTCTCCCGGCGGAACACGGTGCGCAGGCCGGCGAGGGTCTCGGGGGTGGAGTCCGGGCGGACGGTCTCGTCCCGCTCCAGGTCCGTGCCGGGCACGGCGGCCACGAGGGAGTCATACCGCCCCTCGTCCCACGCCCGCGCGGTAAGGCGGTGCGAGCGCGCGGCGAACTCGTCCTGGCGCTCGCGGGAGATGCCGAAGCGCTCGCGCAGCAGCTCCGTGGCCTCGCCGAGCGAGACGGTCCACTCCGGCGGCATCGCGTCATTGATCAGGCGCCAGCCGAGCGTGGTGTTCGCCGCCGCCAGGTCGTGCATGGGGAACGGGCGGGTGGTCTTGGGCAGCACCCACGGGGCACGGGACATCGACTCCACGCCGCCCACGAGGACCACGTCCGCCTCGCCGGTGTTGATCTGGCGGGAGGCGATGATCGCCGCGTCCAGGGAGGAGCCGCAGAGGCGGTTCACGGTGGTGCCGGGGATGGACAGCGGCAGGCCGGCCAGGAGGGTGGCCATGCGGGCCACGTTGCGGTTCTCCTCGCCCGCGCCGTTGGCGTTGCCGAAGACGACCTCGTCGATCCGCTGCGGGGCGGCGGCGTCCGTGCCGGCCTCGATCGGGCGGCCGGCGGCGGCGTCGGCCACGGCCTGGGCGGACGCGGCGCGCAGGCCCTCCAGGCCCGGGGCGCGGTCCACGAGGGTGCGGACCACGTGGGCGGCCATGTCGTCGGGGCGCACCCCCGACAGCGCGCCGCCGACCTTGCCGAAGGGGGTGCGGACGGCGTCGAACACGTAGGCATCGGTGAGGCTCATGGCCTCACCGTAGGACCGCCTCGGCGGGCGGGGAAGGGTGTGTGCGTGACGCGCACGGGCGTGCGCTGTGCGCATAGCGGACTACGCTGGCGGACATGACCGACGACGTCGACGCCCCCGGCGCACGTCCCGCGTCGGGCGGGGACGTGGTGCGCGCCCTGGCGTCCGGTCTGGCGGTGCTGCGCGCGTTCACCCCGGACACCCCCACGCTCTCGGTGAGCGAGGCCGCGACCGCCGCGGGGGTCACCCGGGCCACGGCGCGGCGCATGCTGCTGACGCTCACGGAGCTCGGCTACGCCGTGCAGGACGGGCGGCGGTTCGCGCTGACCCCGCGCGTGCTGGAGCTCGGCCACGGCTACTGGTCCGGCCGGTCCGTCTCCGAGATCCTCCGGCCGATCCTCACCCAGGCCTCGCAGCGCCTGCACCAGTCCTGCTCCGCGGGCGTGCTCCACGGGGCGCACCTGATGTACATCGCGCGTGTGCACACCGAGCGGATCCTGCGGGTGAACCTCGACGTCGGCACGCGCCTGCCCGCGTTCACCACGTCCATGGGCCGCGTGCTGCTGGCCGACCTGCCCGAGGACGAGGCCTGTGCCCTGCTCGCAGGCGCCCCGCGCACCCCCGCCACGGAGCACACCCTCACGGACGTGGACGCGCTGATGGCCGAGCTGGCGCGCGTGCGGGAGCAGGGCCACGCCGTGGTGACCGCGGAGCTGGACGCCCATCTGAGCAGCGTCGCCGTGCCCGTGCGCGACGCCGAGGGGCGAGTGGCCGTGGCGATCAACACGGCGCTGTCCCTCGGGCCGGACCATCGCGACCCGGGCGCGCGCCGGGCGGCCCTGCGGACCGGGGCCCGCGTGCCGGCGCCGCGCACGCCGGAGGTGGCGGCCGCCGTCGTGCAGGCCCTGCCGGTGCTGCGCGCCGCCGCGGACGACGCCGAGGCCGCCCTGGCCGCGCTCCAGCGCTGAGCGCCCACCCCCTTCAGCACTCCCCGCACCCGCATCCGCACCAGCACCAGCACCAGCACCCGCCCCCGCGAATCGACTGCGGTTCTGACCCTTCTGAGGCCCGGAACGGCCGCCAGAAGGGTCGGAAGTGCAGTGGATTCGGAACGGGAAGGGCAGGGTGGGGGGTCAGGCCGGGAAGCGGCGGAGGTACTCCTCGAGGGAGTCGTCCGGGCGGTCCATCCACGGCACCGGGTGCGCCGCGGCCAGCGTGCCGGTCACGGTCGAGCGGTGCCGCCGGTCGCGGAACGTCCGGACGTCCTCGATCCGGGCGTCGCGCATCTCGAGGAAGGTGCGGGCCACCGCCTCGACGTCCACCTCCGGGCAGTCCGTGTGGGAGGACAGGTCCTGGATGTACGCGCCCTGGTAGGCCAGCGCGGCCGGCGGCCCGTCGATCCGCGTCATCCGCTCGAACCAGGCGTCCATGTCGGCCCGACGCTCCTCATCGCCGGGCACCGGGACGCGGCCGAGCAGCACGTCGCGGGCGAAGAAGGCCTGCGCGTCCAGGAGCGTCAGGGTGAACAGCTGCTGGGTGGCACCCAGGTAGAGCACGCGCGGGTCGGCGTGCCAGACCACGCCCTTCCACAGCCCGAACGGGGCCAGCAGGTTCGGGCCGGCCAGCGCCAGCTCGCCCGGCAGGAAGGGGTAGTGGTGGCGGTAGCCGGTGCACAGCAGCACGGCGTCGTACTCGGCGGTGGAGCCGTCCGCGAAGGTGACCTCCGCACCGTCGAACCCCTGCACCTCGGGGGCCTCGTCCATGCCGGCCGGCCACGCGATGTCCTGCGGGCGGGCACGGTAGGCGGTGGTCACGTGGGCGGCGCCGGCGCGGTGCAGCTGCAGGGCCAGGTCCTGCCCGGAGTAGGAGGAGCCCACCACGAGCACGCGACGGCCCGTGTACGGCTCCGGGCTTCGGTAGTCGTGGGCGTGCTGGGCCTGCCCGGGGAAGGTCTCCACGCCGGGCCAGGACGGCAGGTGCGGGGTGTGGAAGTGCCCGGTGGCCACCACGACGCGGTCGAACCGCTCGGTGACGGCCTCGCGCGTGACCAGGTCCTCCGAGGTCACCCCGAACCCGCCGTCGTCGAGCGGCTGCACCCAGCGGACGGCCGTGGCGAACCGGATCTGCGGGCGGATGCGCCCGGCCACCTTGGCCACCCGGCCCACGATGTAGTCCCGCATGGCCTCCCGCGGGAGGTACGAGGACACGGCGCGGCCGAAATGCGCATCGAACGGGTAGTCCGGGTACTCCATGCACTCCTTGGGCCCGTTGATCCACAGGTCCCGGTACATGGCGGAGTGCACGGGCTCGCCGTGGCGGTCCGCGCCGGTGCGCCAGTCCAGGTTCCACTGGCCGCCCCAGTCGTCCTGGCGCTCGAACGCCACGACCTCCGGGACCGCCGCCCCCGCGTCCTCGGCCAGGGCGAGGCTCCTCAGCAGGGCCATGCCGGACGGGCCGGCTCCGATCAGGGCGACGCGCTCACGCATGGGTGTCCTTCCGAGAGTGGGGGTGGGGCGGCTCGGCCCGACCGTAGCACCGGCCCCCGCGAATCGACTGCGGTTCTGACCCTTCTCCGGGGTGGAACGGCCGCCAGAAGGGTCACAAGTGCAGCGGGCCACCCGCACCATGATCGACCCGCCGAACGGGGCGCGGCGGACAAGGGTCACGGCCGCCACGGCCATGAGTCCGAGGCCGTAGAGGAGGCCGGCCGGGTCCCACATGCCCAGCACGACGCCGGACCCGGCGTCGGCAAGGTCGGCATCGTGCCGGGCGAAGACCTCCTGGGCCAGCTGGAACGCGATGCTCCGGGGAGTACTCCCAGCTTCCTCTACGGCATGCGATACTCCCATCATTCATTACTCAATTCACGCGCCGTGCATGGCAGCCGTTGGCCACAACGGCATGTGACATCACTGCGCCCTCCCGAAGGAGCATCGTGGCCCGCAAGAGCAATCCTGTGTATTACGACGCCAACGGCAATGTCGTGCAGCCCCCCGCGAAGAAGAAAGGGGGGTGTCTCAAGTACGCCCTGATCGGCCTGCTCGCCCTGATCGTGATCGCCGTCCTCGCCTCCATGATGGGCGGCGGTTCGAACAGCACCTCGGAGGGGGGCGGAGAGGCCGCCTCCCAGGGCGAGACCAGCTCCAGCGACGAGGCAGCCAAGGTCGGCCTCGGCCAGGAGTTCACCGTGGGCGACTGGGCCACGACCGTTGAGTCGGTCGATACGCCCGTCGCGAGCGTCGGCCCGTCCGGCTTCTCCACGGAGGCCCAGGGCGAGTTCGTGCCCGTGCAGATCAGCGCGAAGAACAACGCCAAGGAGGAGCGGACGTTCTTCGCCGACAGCGTGAAGCTCGTCAGCGCAGACGGGGCCGAGTACAGCTACAGCACGGACGCATCGATCTACGGCACCGAGAACGGCATGAACATCGAGCCGACCAACCCGGGCAACGTGGCCAGCGGCTACCTGTGGTTCGACGTTCCGGCAGGGACCGAGATCACCCAGGTCAAGGTCTCCGGGGGCGGCCTCTCCCTCGATCAGCCGGTGGTCGTCGAGCTCGACTGATCAGCGCGCAGACGAGGCCCCATGTCCTTCCCGGGCATGGGGCCTCGTGCGCGCTGTGAACGTTGCGCTCAGAGCGGCCTGCCCTCGGCGAGGTCGGCGTCCTCCTGGGCGAGCTTGAACGCGATGTTCGCCGCCGGCACGGAGGCGTAGACCGCGGTCTGCAGGAGGATCTCCTGGATCTCCTCCCGGGTCAGGCCGTTGCGCAGGGCGGCGCGCGGGTGCATGGCGCACTCGTCCCAGTAGCCGCCGGCCACCATGGCGGAGATGGTCACGGCTGAGCGCATCCGCCGGTCCAGACCGGGCCGCGTCCAGATCGTCCCCCATGCGTAGCGGGTGATCAGGTTCTGGAAGTCCTCGGTGGTGGCGTCCTTCCTCGCCTCGGCGCGGTCCACGTGGGCGTCGCCCAGGACCTCGCGGCGCACGGCCATGCCCGCGTCGAGCACCTCCTGGGAGGTGCGGTCCATGTCGTGCCCGATGGGCTGCTCGGCGCTCATGCGCAGTCTCTCCTCGTGGTGGGGGCGTCGTCGTGCGGGGCAGGGCGGGAGGGGGCGGGCGGCTCAGCGCGCCGGGAAGGCGGCCAGGGCCGCGGCGGTGCGCTCGGGCTGCTCGAGGGGGGCCTGATGGGCGGTCTCGTCGAACACGTGGGTCACGGTGCCCGGCACCGCGGCGGCGATCTCCTCGCCCGCCGAGGGCGGGGTGACCTGGTCCGCCACGCCGTGGATCGTGAGGACGGGGACGGCGATCTCCCCGAGGCGCCCGCGCACGTCGAAGTCGGCCAGCGCCTCGCACAGGCGCGCGTAGGAATGGCGGTCCGCCTCCTGCAGGGTGTGCAGCAGGCCCGTCGTCCGCTCCGGGTGGGCCGCGATGAACCCGTCGGCGAACCAGCGCTGCGCCGAGACCTCGACGAGGGTCGGGGTGCCGGCACGCTCCACGAGCTCGGCGCGCTCGCGCCAGGACCCCGCCTCGCCGATCTTCGCGGCGGAGCAGATCACGGCCACACCGGAGACGGTGTCCGCGTGGTCCAGGGCCAGCTGCAGCGCCACGCACCCGTTGAGGGAGACGCCCGCGAAGTGCACGGGCAGGTCCGCGGGAACGGTGCCGTCCTCCTGCAGCGCCTGCACGGCGGCGACGACGGCGTCCGCCAGCTCCGCCATCGAGAACGGCTCGGCGTGGGGCTCGGAGGCGCCGTGGCCGGGCAGGTCGTAGCCGACCACCACGGTGTCCTCAGGGAGCTGCTGCGCGGCGAGGCTCCACAGGGCCTGGACGCCGGTGCCGACCACGAGCACGCGGGCGGGGTCCTGGGCGGGCTTCAGGAGGGTGGTGGTGACACGGGGGGTGCTCATGGGCGGTCCTTCCTCTGCGGCGGCGCCGCACCCCGAGGGGCGCGGCCGGTTCTGACGGAGATGGTCTCAGGTGCGGGGCGGCGTCGTCGTGCCCCGGCGGGCGGCGAGGAGGCGGTCCACGAGGGCCTCGGCCTCCCCCGTGTAGGCGGCGGGGTCGAGGAGGTCGTCGAGGCGGGCGTCCGGAACGGACTCCGGGACCGCCGCGCGCAGCAGGGCGCGGAAGTTCCCCTCGCACGCCAGGGAGCGGTCCACGACGTCCTGGATCAGCCGCTTCCCGGAGCCCGGCTCGCCGGAGGCCTCGTCCAGCTCCGGAGCCAGCTCGGCCATGATCCGCTCGGAGACGAGCAGCGGGCCGGTGAGCTCCAGGTTGCGCCGCATGCGGTCCTCGTGGACGCGCAGGCCGGAGACGAGCTCGCGGGTCAGGGCCGCGGTCCCGCCGGCCACCCGCAGCAGGCGGCGCAGCGCGGGCCACTCGGCGTGCCAGGCCCCGTCCGGGCGCTCGTCGTCCGCGGCGCCGGCCGCCGTGTACACCCGCGCCGCGAGCCCGGGGGCGGACAGCGCGGCGGAGCGGATCAGCACGGAGAGCACGGGGTTCTGCTTGTGCGGCATCGCGGAGGAGCCGCCGCGGCCGGCCGCAAGCGGCTCACCGAGCTCGCCGTTCTCGATCCGCGCCGATGTCAGCACGTCGTTGGCGATCTTCCCGCACGCGGCCACGACGTCGGCCAGGGCCGCGGCCACGCCCGTGACGGCCATGCGGTTCGTGTCCCAGGGCCCAGCTCGGCGGCGAGGCCCAGCTCGGCGGCGAGGTCCTCGACCAGGGTGAACGCGGTGACCTCGGGGCCGAGGGTCCCCGCGCGGTGCGCGCGGTCGACGTGCCCGGACAGGGAGGCCAGGGTGCCGGCGGCGCCGCCCCACTGGACGGGCAGGTCCGCGACGGCGGCGGCGAGCCGATCCGCGGCCTGGCCGAGGCCGTCGAGCCAGTTCGCGGCGCGCAGCCCGAAGGTGGAGGGCAGGGAGTGCTGGGCGAGGGATCGGGCGACCATCGGCGTCGAGCGGTGGGCGCGGGCCAGCTCCGCAAGCGCGTCCTGCGCGGCGGCGAGGTCCTCGGCCAGGATCGCGCCCACCCGGCCCACCATGACCATCAGCGCGGAGTCCACGACGTCCTGGCTCGTGGCGCCCAGGTGCACGGCGCGGGAGCTGGCCGGCAGCTGCGCGCGCAGCGCCTTCAGCGCCGGGATCAGGGGGGTGCCGCCGCCCTGGGCCGCGCGGGCGAGCGCGGCGAGGTCGTAGGCGTCCGGGTCGCCCGCCGCCGCGGCGGCCGCCGCCTCCGCCTCCGTGGCGAGCCCGTGCCGGGCGAGCACGCGCACCCAGGCCGCCTCGACGTCGAGCAGGTGCCCCAGGAAGGTGCGGTCCGCGGTGGCGGCCTCCGCCCGACTGCCGGCCCAGGCCGGATCCAGGAGGCCGACGTCGGCGACGGCGGCGAGGTCGGCGGCGGCTGAGGTCATGGCGGGCTCCTGGGGTCGGAGGGGTGGGATCGGGCTCCGGAGGCGGCGTCAGGCCCGACCCGTCCCGCGTGTGGGAGGGGCCGGGCCTGCGGCCGAGGCCGGCGTCAGTCGAGCTCGGGGTACTCGATGCCGGGGAACTGCAGGAACACGGTCTCCTTCGGTGCGTGCTCCCCGGGGCCCTGGATCCAGATGTCGAACTCGAGCGAGCCGTCGTCGTTCCGGGTGCCGATCAGGGTGCGACGGCGGTCCTCGTCGAGGGAGGTCAGGAACGCGTCCTGCACGATCGCCTCGGCGTCCTCGGGCAGGTACACGCGGGTGTGCAGCTTGTTCAGCAGGCCGCGGGCGAACACGACGACGTGGATGAACCGGGCGCGGTCCTCGTTCACCACGCCGGGCTCCACGGTGGAGAAGGTGTAGCGGCCCGCGTTGTCCACGGCGCAGCGGCCCCAGCCGGTGAAGGTGAAGCCGTCCTGGACGAGGGAGCCGTCCTCCTGCGAGATGACGCCCTCGGCGTCGGCCTGCCAGATCTCGATCATGGCGTCCGGGATCGGATCGCCGTTGCCGTTGTAGACGGTGCCGAACAGGCGCATCGCGTCCGCGCGGCCCGCGGGGACCAGCTGGTGGCCGTCGCGCCACGGCAGGTGGACCTGCTCGTAGCCGTTCGCGTAGCCGAAGAACGGGCCGATGGTCTGGCCCGGGGTGGGGACCAGCCTCCCGTCGGCGGTGCGCTCGGTGGTCTCGTCGATCCGCATCAGTGATCGCCCTCCTCGTCTTCCATCCAGGTGCGGTGGCTGCCCGTGAGCACGATGTCCCACCAGTAGCCGGTGTTCCACTCGTGGCTGGTCACCGAGTGGTCGTAGGTGGCCACGAGCCGGTCGCGGGCGGCCTGGTCCGTGATGCCCTGGTAGATCGGGTCCAGCGGGAACAGCGGATCGCCCGGGAAGTACATCTGGGTGATCATGCGCTGCGTGAAGTCCGTGCCGAACAGGGAGAAGTGGATGTGCGCCGGGCGCCACGCGTTGCGGTGGTTCTTCCACGGGTACGGGGCCGGCTTGATGGTGGTGAACTCGTAGGTCCCGTCCGCGCCGGTCAGTGTGCGGCCGATGCCCGTGAAGTTCGGGTCCAGCGGCGCGGGGTGCTGGTCCCGCTTGTGCACGTAGCGGCCGGCCGCGTTGGCCTGCCAGATCTCCACCAGCTGGTGGCGCACGGGGCGGCCGTCGTCGTCGAGCACGCGGCCGCGCACCTTGATGCGCTCGCCGATCGGCTCGCCGTTCTGGCCGACGGTCAGGTCCGCCTCGAGCGGGTGCACGTCGCGGTGGCCGAAGGCCGGGGACCACAGCTCCACGGTCTCGGGGTCGGCGTGCACGAGCGACTTGGTGGGGTGGCGGAACACCGACGAGCGATAGGGCGGGAAGTCGAGCCGCGGCTGGGTCTCGCCCTGGGCCTGGGCATGGACGGTCGCGATCTCTTCACTGATCTGCCCCTGCGAGTCGCGGGTGGCGGCTGGATCGAGCACGTGGGCGCTGTCGAACGTGTCGTCGTCCTTGGCCTGGGCGGCGATGCTCACGTCGGCTCCTTTCTCTGCGGGGTCGGGGATCGGTCGGGCTCAGGCGGAGGGCCAGCCGGTGTACTGCTCGGCGAGGAACTGCCGTCCGTAACGGGACTGGACCACGTTGCGGAGCTCACCGCGCACGCGCATGTCCTCGAACTCCGAGGCGTCCGGGCGGGCGTGGAGCATGGTGGTCATCCAGTAGGAGAAGTTCTGGTCCTTCCACACGCGGGTCAGCGCCGTCTCCGAGTAGGCGTCGAGCAGGTCGCGCGAGCCCGTGGCGGCCCACGACTCGAGCGCCTCGGCCAGGACGCGCACGTCCGCGAAGGCGAGGTTCAGGCCCTTCGCCCCGGTGGGCGGGACGGTGTGTCCGGCGTCGCCGGCGAGGAAGACGTTGCGGTGACTCAGCGGTGTGCGCACATAGGAGCGGAAGCCGAGCACCGTCTTGTCGATGATGGGGCCGGTCTTGAGGGTGAAGCCGTCCGGGCCGGCCACGATGCGCTGCAGCCGGTCCCAGATCCGGTCGTCGGACCAGTCCTCCACGCGGGTCGAGGGGTCGCACTGGAAGTACATGCGCTGCACGGTCTCCGAGCGCTGCGAGATCAGGCCGAAGCCATGCTCGGAGCGGGCGTAGATCAGCTCAGGCGAGGACTTGGGCGCCTCGGCGAGGATGCCGAACCAGGCGAAGGGGTACGCGTGGAAGTGGTCCTCGCCCTCGGTGTCGCGCTGGAGGGCCTTGCGGACGGTGGAACGCGAGCCGTCCGCGCCCACGAGGATGTCGCAGCGCAGTTCCTCGACCGGCCCCTCCTCGCCAGCGGCCACGGAGCGGAACCGGACGCCGGGGGTGTCCGAGTCGACGTCGAGCACCTCGAGCACCTCGGTCTCGAAGCGGACGTCGCCGCCGTCGCGCCGCCGCGCCGCGGCGAGGTCGACGAAGACCTCGTTCTGCGCGTACAGGGTGACCGTGGCACCCACGAGCTCCGGGAAGTCCAGGGCATGCGACTCGCCGTCGAAGCGCAGGATGATGCCGCGGTGCTCGTCGCCCACCGTCCTCACCCGGCCGTCGACGCCCATGTCCGTCAGCATCTCCACGCTGGGCTGCTCGAGGATGCCCGCGCGGTGGGTGTGCGCGATGGTCTCGGGGTCACGGGACTCGAGGACGACGTTGTCGATCCCCTGCCGCGCGAGCAGGTGGGAGAGCATCAGGCCGGCGGGCCCGCCGCCGACGATGCCGACGCGGGTGCGGGTCACGGGGGGCTGGGTCATGGCGTCCTTTCCGGGGGACGTCACCGGTCGGGCCGGGCGGGTCGGGCCGCGCGGCCGGGGCCGGCGGCGGAGGTCCCGACCATCCTGTGGCGCAGGACACGGCCCGCGCCCGGCCGTTCTCACTCAGTGAGAATGGCCGCCGAGTCCGCGGGCGATCCCCCGGGCGGCCGTCATCAGCAGGGGCGGCACCCCCGGGGTGTACGGCGCCTCGCGGGGGACGACGACCCCGAGCGCGGCCGCCGCCACGCCGTCGGCCCCGCGGACCGGCACGGCGACCCCCCGGGACTCCTCGTCCAACGCGCCGTCCACGGCCGCGTACCCCTCCCGCCGCACATCCGCCAGAAGCGCTCGCAGCCGCGGCTCGCTGGGCGTGGCCACCCGCGCCCGCACGCCCGCGGGCACCGCACGCCCCGACTCGAGGGGATGGTGATCCACGACGGCGCCGAGCCGGTCCCGGTGCCGGGCGATGAACCGCTCCGCCGTCTCGACCGGGGCGTGGGCGAGCAGCACGAGTCCCAGGGCGGTGGTGAACGGCGGCAGCCGACCCGCGACGTCCGCCTGGTTCACCACGGCCCCCTGGGAGGAGAGCCGGGCGAGCACGAGGACGCCGTCGTCGTCGAGGACCGCGAGCTGCGTGTGCTGCCGCAGGACCGACTGCACGTCCACGAGGAACGGCATGGCCGTCCGGGCCAGGGACATGCTCGGCGCGCTCCGGGAGGCCATCTCCCACAGCCGCAGGCCGGGCCGGACCACGCCGTCCTCGTCCTTCTGCAGCAGCTCGGCGCGCACCAGCCGGTCCACCCACCGATAGGCGGTGGCCAGGGGCAGCTCGGTGCGCCGGGCCAGGGCCGCCACGGTCAACGCCGGACGCTCCGCGTCGAACGCGAAGCGGACCCGGATCAGCCGGTCCAACGTGCCGCTCGCGCCGGGCCGCTCACGCCAGGAAGTCGCGCGCGACCTCGAGGAAGCGGTCGTTGGCCTCCTTCTCGCCGATGCTCACGCGCACGCCCTCGCCCGCGAACGCCCGGACGGACAGGGCGCGGGCCTGGGCGGCCTCGGCGAACGCCTGGGTGCGCTCGCCGAGCGGCAGCCACACGAAGTTGGCCTGCGAGGAGGGCAGGTCCCAGCCGGCCTCGGCCAGGGCGGCGGCGACGCGCTCGCGCTCGTCGACGACGATCTGCACGCGCTCGAGGACCTCGTCCAGGTGCTCGAGCGAGGCGATCGCGGCCTCCTCGGCCACCGTGGACACCGCGAACGGCGTGGCCACGGTGCGCAGGGCCTTGGTGATCTCCGGCTGCGAGACCGAGTAGCCCACGCGCAGGTTGGCCAGGCCGTGCGCCTTCGAGAAGGTGCGCAGCACGACGACGTTCGCGTGCTTGCGGTACATCTCCAGGCCCTTGACCGCGTCCTCGTCGCGGACGAACTCCACGTACGCCTCGTCGATGACCACGAGGATGTGCGCGGGCACGCGCGCCAGGAAGTCCTCGACCTCGGCGGTCGTGAGCACGGGGCCGGTCGGGTTGTTGGGGGTGCAGAGCAGGATCACGCGGGTCCGCTCCGTGATCGCCTCCAGCATGGCCGGCAGGTCGTGGCGGTGGTCCGCGGTGAGCGGCACCTGCACGTCCACGGCACCGGCGGTGCGGACCACGATCGGGTAGGCCTCGAAGGAACGCCACGCGAAGATCACCTCGTCGCCCTCCCCGGCCTCGCCGTGGCCGGCGAAGGCGGTGATGACCTGGGCCAGGGCGCCGAGGGAGCCGGCGCCGGTCACGACGTCGTCCGCCGGGACGTCCAGGTGCGCGGCCAGGGCCTGGCGCAGGCCGGTGGAGAGGGTGTCCGGGTAGCGGCAGAGGGTGCTGGGCGCGCCCTCCGGGCCGGTCACGACCTGACGCACCCGGTCGATCACGCCGGACACGGGCGCGTAGGGGTTCTCGTTCGAGGAGAGCTTGTAGGGGTGCAGGCCCGGGACGGCGACCGGCGGCTTGCCGGCGGCGTACGGCGGCAGCATGCCGACCTTCTTGTGGGGCGCGACCACGGCGGGCGGCTGCTGTGCGTCATCAGTCATGGCCACCAGGGTAATGCGGGCCGCGGACGCCGTGAGCAGCACCACGGGACCCGGGCTCGGCGCCCCGGGGTTCAGGCCGCACCGAAGGCGACGGCGACGGCCCGGGCCGCCTCACCGAGCCGGTCCCCGAGGCGCGCCGGGTCCTCCGGCCGCGTCGCGTAGACCACGGCGAGGGCGGCGGGCAGCTGGCCGGGGACCCGCAGCGGCACCGCGACCGAGGAGACGCCGGTGATGACCTCGTCGGAGCTGACGGCCCAGCCGCGCTCCCGCACGTCGTCGAGCTCGGGCCGCTCGGGCGGGGCCTCGCCGGGCAGCCGCGCCCACTCCTGTCCGGTCAGGATGGCGGCGATCGCCATCCCCGGCGCACCGACCCCGAGGGGGTGCCGGGTCCCCGGCCGCTGCGTGACGAGGTTGCCGCTGGGCGGCTCGGCCGTGGCCAGGGTGAGGCAGTGGGCCCCGTCCCACACCACGAGGAACGCGGTCATGCCCAGGTCGGTGGAGACGGCCGTCAGGTGCGGCATGGCCGCCGCGCGCAGATCCTGCTCCACCCGGCGGGCGAGGACGGCCAGGCCGGGGGCGGCGTGGACGCGGCCGAGGCCGTCGCGGCGCAGCAGGCCATGGGCCTCGAAGGTGCGCAGCACGCGGTAGGCGACCGAGCGATGGACGCCCAGGCCGTCGGCGAGGTCGGCGATGGTGGGCGGCTCGGGCGCCTCCACGACGGTCTCGAGCAGGGTGAGCGCGCGGGAGAGCGTCTGGGAGGGTGCGCCCTCCCGGACCGGGCCGCCGTCGTGCTCCGCCATCTGTGCTCCTCGCCTCGGGTGCCGGACGTAACGCGCCCGGGGCGTGGTCGGCCCGCGCGCCGGTTGTGAACCCGGTCACGTCCGCGTACAGTCTGGCACACATGTGTTCCCAGGGAGAACACCGTGTTCTCTGAGAGAACACGCCGTCGGGTGGCACGCGCACCGCGCAGCGACATCCCCCGCAGCGAAAGGACCCCCATGCTCTTCCACCACCACGGCTACGTCTCCACGAACCCGCGCGTCCAGGTGGCGGCCGGCATCGGCCTGGACCGCCCCGCCGAGCTGCCGGACGAGATGGACGTGCTGATCGTCGGCTCGGGCCCGGCCGGCATGATCGCCGCCGCCCAGCTCGCGATGTTCCCGGACGTCCACACCCGCATCATCGAGCGCCGCCCCCACCGCCTCGAGATCGGCCAGGCGGACGGCATCCAGGCCCGCTCCGTGGAGACCTTCCAGGCCTTCGGCTTCGCAAGCGAGATCATCGACGAGGCCTTCGACCTGACCTCCATGGCGTTCTGGAACCCGGCCGAGGACGACGCGGACACGATCGTGCGCACCTCGCTGGCCGAGGACGACCCGGAGGGCGTCTCCGAGTTCCCGCACCTGATCGTGAACCAGGCCCGCATCCTGGACTGGTTCGCCGAGTACATGAAGAACTCCCCCACCCGTGCGCGGCCGGACTACGGCTGGGCGTTCGAGACCCTCGAGGACACGAACGACGGCGAGCACCCCGTGCTCGTGACCCTGCGCCGCACCGTGGACGCCGCGGGCAACACCCTCGAGGACCCCGCCTCGGGACCGACCCGCCAGGTGCGCGCCAAGTACGTGGTGGGCGCGGACGGCGCGGGCTCTCGCGTCCGCAAGGCGATCGGCCACACCCTGACCGGCGACGCCGCGAACCACGCGTGGGGCGTCATGGACGCGCTGGCCGACACGGACTTCCCGGACATCCGCACCAAGTGCGCGATCCACTCGTCCAGCGGCTCGATCCTCCTGATCCCCCGCGAAGGCGGGCACCTGTTCCGCATGTACGTGGACCTCGGCGAGGTCCCGGCGGACGACAACCACAAGGTGCGCCAGACCCCGCTCGAGGAGATCATCCGCCGGGCCCAGCAGATCCTGCGCCCCTACACGCTGGACGTGAAGGAGGTCGCCTGGCATTCGGTGTACGAGGTGGGCCACCGCCTCACCTCGGGCTTCGACAACCGCGAGCGCGTGGCCCACCCCAACGTGTTCCTGCTCGGCGACGCCTGCCACACCCACTCCGCGAAGGCCGGCCAGGGCATGAACGTGTCCATGCAGGACGGCTGGAACCTCGGCTGGAAGCTGGGCCAGGTGCTCTCCGGGATGGCCCCGGTCGAGCTCGTGCCGACCTACTCGGAGGAGCGCAAGGAGATCGCCAAGAACCTGATCGACTTCGACAAGGAGTGGTCGACGCTCATGGCCAAGCCCACCTCCGAGCTGGGCGACCCGAACGAGGTGGCCGAGTTCTACACGAAGACCGCCGAGTTCCCGGCCGGCTTCATGACGCAGTACCAGCCCTCCCTCCTCACCACGGACGCCACCGGTCAGGCGCTGGCGCAGGGCTACCCCATCGGCAAGCGCTTCAAGTCGGGGCTGGTGGAGCGCTCGTGCGACACCAACGTCAAGCACCTGGGACACCTGCACCGCGCGGACGGCCGCTGGCGCGTCTACGTGTTCGCCGACGCCGCCTCCCCGCGCGCCGAGGATTCGAAGGTCGCGGCGTGGGCGAAGGCGATCGTGGAGGATCCGCGGTCCTTCCGCAACCGCCACACCCCGTCGGACGGGCCGGAGGACGCCCGCTTCGACATCAAGGTCGTGTACCAGCAGAAGCAGACCGAGTTCGCCCACCCGGACGTGCCGTCGATCTTCCGCCCGACCACCGGCTCCCTCGGCCTGCACGACCTGAACAACATCTTCGCCACGTGCCGGCCCACGCACGGCGAGGACATCTTCGAGGCCCGCGGCATCAGCCGTGACGGCGCCGTCGTCGTGGTCCGCCCGGACCAGTACGTCTCCGGCGTCTTCGGCCTGGACGAGGTCGACCGCCTGAACGCGTTCTTCGCGGGCGTGCTGCTCGACGCGAACTGAGCGGGCGGCGGCGGGCGCCCCGCCGCCGGCGCGCTCACCGGGTTCCCGGGGGCAGGTGGTCCCGCTCGGGCGGCGTGCGGCGCAGGCGCACCGCCCGGCTCGAGGCCACGGTGCCGGCGGTCAGCCCGGCCAACGCGGCGGAGAGCCCGGCGACCTCCGCCCGGGACGCGGGCTCGGCGGCCTCGAACTGCCGGATCAGGTCCACCTGGGCGTCGAAGTCGTGGGCGGCGCCCAGGTCGTCCTCGACCGCCAGCGGAGAGGCGGTCCGGAAGCCACCCCCGGGCGCATCCCATCCGTGGCCGGCCGGGTGGAAGACCACCTCGGCCCGGCGCGACGAGACGGGGGTGGGCGCCCCGTCCGCGGCGACGGCCAGGTCCCCGTCCGAGGAGAACTCCAGCACCGCGGTCCGCCCGGTCTCCACCGCGTTGCCCGACGGCGCCGCGATCGTCATGACGCCGGCCACCGGATACACGGACGTGAAGTCCTCACGACCGGCCAGGTTGACGGCGTGCACCCCGCCCTGGGAGTAGCCGGCCAGGACGAGCGGTGCGCCGTGCGGGACGCCGGCCGCCTCGAGCGCCGCCCGCACCGCCGGGGCCGTGACCTCGGACTCGGAGCCGAGGGCGTCCAACAGTCCGCCGGCGTCCCACGGGTCGGTCGACTCGGGATCCGGGATCAGGCCGCCGCGGGTGCCCGGCAGGCCCACCACCCAGGCCCGACTCCCGTTCTCTCGCACCACCTCCGTGACCGTGAGGTCTCCGTCCCCCTCCGCGCGCGGGATGAGAGAGGCCAGCCCCGTGGCCGAGCCGTCCAGCAGGGCGGGCGCCGTCGGCCGGTCCTGCGGCGCCCCGTGCGGGGTCACCGCGCCCCGGGGCGCCGCGCCGGCGAGGGTCAGGGCGTCCGCCGTCACGGTCCATGCCTCGTCCGGGGAGACCCGCAGCGCCTCGGTGAGGTCCGACGCGGCATCCGTCCCCTTCTTCGCGGCGGAGGAGACGGGCCGCTTCAGCACGCGCTTCTGCGCCCTCGTCAGCATCTTCACGTCGATCCGTGCCAGGGCCGCGAGCAGGGGGAACCCGGCGGCCGCGAGCATGGCGGCCACGATGGCCTCGGGCACCGCCTGGACGACGTCCTGCACGAGCCGCTCCGCCTCGCGGGTGGTGAGGCCGTCATGGCCGTCCCGCCAGAGCAGCGCCGGCAGTTCCCCCAGGGAGGCGTCCTCGGCGGCCATGATGCCGGCCGCCGCGCGCTCGGCCTCCTCGTAGCGGGCCGCCGCGGAGAGCAGGTCACGGTGCAGCTCGGCGCACTGCTCCGACAGGTTCCGCACCCGACCGACCGCCTCCGCCAGTCGGTCCTGCAGCAGGGCGGCGGAGGCGAGCCACGTGGCCGACCGGCCCAGCCCGAAGGCGGCCGCGTCGACCTGCCACGAGGCTCCGGCCGCCTCGTCGGCGGCGTGCTCGTGCCGCCCGGCCACGACGCGCATCTCCTCGGCCTCCGCGTAGATCGAGCCCGGTCCGCCGTGCGTGCTGAAGGCCACCGCCCCCGGGCCGGCACCCCGCCCGCCGGTCACGCCGCCACCGCCAACGAGCGCAGGACGGCCAGCGCCGTCTCCTCGGCCGCCCGCTCCCGGGCCTCGGCGTCTCGGCGTGCGTCCTCCGCCTCCCGCTCGGCGGTGGCCCGCAGGGCGAGCCACTCCCCGGCCTCCCGTTCGAGCTCCGCCGCCAGGGTCGCCGCCCGCCGCACGGCCTCCCCATAGGCGCCGGCGGCCTCGCCGCGCCATGCCGTGTGCAGCGCCGAGCGCACATCCGTGGCGGCGCTGACCAGCCCGCCCAGCGCCGTGCGCAGCTGCGTCTGGGCCACGGCGAGGTCGGCGAGGGCCTGCTCGGCGGCCTCCCGCTCGCGCCGGGCGGGGTCGGCCCACGCGACCAGGCGGGCGGCGTCGTCGTCGAGTCCGACGGCCCGCAGGGCCGTGGCGATCTGCTGAGGTCCGATGAGGGGTGACATGCGGCCACCGTAGGGAGGGCCCGGGCCCCGCGACTGCGGCGAGGGGCGATCCGGGGATGGGGGACGCCGTCGGGACGCCTGTGCAGGAGCCAACCCTCTCGCACCGTCCCGGCGGCCGCGTCGCACCCGGGTCGCGCCGGCTTCGGCGTGTTGACCGAGGTCACACCCTGGCCTATTCTGAACGAGCGGTCAGTAATTCGGTGCACCCCGGTGTGCCCTGACCACGGAACCAGCCCGCACTCAGCGTGAGGTGATCCCCATGACGCAGACCAGCTCCCCCCAGCACCTGGCCTCCGTCCCGTCCCCCGAGGATGCGGCCGGCCAGGAGAACTTCGATCGCCTGATCGCGGAGGACTCGCGCATCGAGCCCCGCGACTGGATGCCCGAGGCGTACCGCAAGTCCCTGACCCGCCAGGTCTCCCAGCACGCGCACTCCGAGATCATCGGCATGCAGCCGGAGGCCAACTGGATCACCCGCGCCCCCTCCCTGAAGCGCAAGGCGATCCTCATGGCCAAGGTCCAGGACGAGGCCGGCCACGGCCTGTACCTGTACTCCGCCGCCGAGACCCTCGGCACCCCGCGGGACGAGCTGAACGAGCAGCTGCTCTCCGGCCGCGCGAAGTACTCCTCGATCTTCAACTACCCGGCCCGCACCTGGGCGGACATGGGCGCGATCGGCTGGCTCGTCGACGGCGCCGCGATCTGCAACCAGGTGCCGCTGTGCCGCGCCTCCTACGGCCCGTACGGCCGCGCGATGGTGCGCATCTGCAAGGAGGAGTCGTTCCACCAGCGCCAGGGCTGGGAGATCCTCTACGAGCTCTCGCACGGCACCCCGGAGCAGAAGCAGATGGCCCAGGACGCCGTGGACCGCTTCTACGGCCCGGCCCTGCAGATGTTCGGCCCGCCGGACGAGGACTCCCCCAACTCCCGCCAGTCCATGGCCTGGAAGGTCAAGCGCTTCTCCAACGACGACCTGCGCCAGCGCTTCGTGGACATGATCGTCCCGCAGGCCGAGGCCCTCGGCCTCACCCTGCCGGACCCGGACCTGAAGTGGAACGAGGAGCGCGGCCACTACGACTTCGGCGAGCTGGACTGGGACGAGTTCATGTCCGTGATCAAGGGCGACGGCCCCATGAACACCCAGCGCATGGCCCGCCGCATCCAGGCCCACGAGGAGGGCGCCTGGGTCCGCGAGGCCGCCGCCGCCTACGCCCGCCGCCAGGCCGAGCAGAACGCGCCGGCCGAGACCCACCTGATCGGAGCCTGACCCATGAGCGAGACCACCGCCGCCTCCCACGCCTGGCCCCTGTGGGAGGTCTTCGTCCGCGCCAACCGCGGCCTCTCCCACGTGCACGCCGGCTCGCTGCACGCCCCGGACGCCACCCTGGCGCTGCGGAACGCGCGTGACCTGTACACCCGCCGCAACGAGGGCACCTCCGTGTGGGTCGTCCCGGCCGAGGCCATCGCGGCCTCCGACCCGGACTCCAAGGGCGGCTTCTTCGAGTCCGCGCAGGGCAAGTCCTACCGTCACGCCACCTACTACCAGCAGTCCGAGGGGGTGCCGCACCTGTGAGCTTCGCGACCAACGACTCCGCCACGAGGCACTCCGCGGGCGTGGCCATCACCGCGGAGGAGATCGCGGCGGGCGAGCAGAAGGCGAGCGACGACGTCGCCCGCTACGCCCTCGCCCTCGGTGACGATGCCCTGATGCTCGGCCAGCGCCTGTCCTGGTGGATCTCGCGCGCCCCGGAGCTCGAGGAGGACATCGCCCTGGGCAACATCGCCCTGGACCTCGTGGGCCACGCCCGCTTCCTCCTCTCCTACGCCGGCACCGCGTGGGGCAAGACCGAGGACGAGCTCGCGTACTTCCGCGACGAGGAGGAGTTCCGCTCCGTCCGCCTCGTGGAGGCCGAGAACGGCGACTTCGCCAAGACCATCGCCCGCCAGCTGTACTACTCCTTCTACTCGTACGAGCTGTACACCCGCCTGCGCGAGTCCACGGACTCCACGCTCGCCGCCATCGCGGACAAGGCCCTCAAGGAGGTCCTGTACCACCAGGACCACGCCGCCCTGTGGCTGCAGCGCCTGGGCCTGGGCACCGAGGAGTCGAAGCGCCGCATGCAGCGCGGCCTGGACGAGCTGTGGCCCTACGTGGCCGAGCTCTTCCACGACGACGACGTCGTCCGCGCCCTCGCCGAGCAGGGCGTCGCCGTGCTGCCGTCCTCGCTGGAGGAGCCCACGATGACCCGCATCCGCGCGGCCATCGAGGAGGCCGGCCTGACCGTGCCGACGACGGGCACCGCCCGCGGCGGCGACCGCTCCGGCGCCATGAGCGAGTACCGCGGGTACATCCTCGCGGAGATGCAGTCCCTGGCGCGCCGTCACCCGGGAGCGACCTGGTGACCACCGCCAGCGAGCTGCGCCCCGCCGATCCCGCCGACGCGCGGGTCTGGGATGCGGCCTCCACCGTGCACGACCCGGAGATCCCCGTGCTGTCCATCGCGGACCTCGGGATTCTCCGGGAGGCACGGGTCGAGGGCGAGAGGGCCGTCGTCGTCATCACGCCCACCTATTCCGGCTGCCCCGCCATGGACACCATCACCGCGGACGTCACCCGCGCGCTCGGGCGCGCCGGGTTCCCCGACGCCGAGGTGCGCCTGGTGCTCCAGCCGGCGTGGACCACGGACTGGATGACGGACGAGGGCAAGGCCAAGCTCAACGAGTACGGCATCGCCCCGCCCGTCGCGCGCGCCACGGACGGCCCGATCAGGATCGGCATGGCCGTGAAGTGCCCGCGCTGCCACTCCCTGAACACCCGCGAGATCACCCGCTTCGGCTCCACCTCCTGCAAGGCCCTCTACACCTGCCGGGAGTGCCTCGAGCCCTTCGACTACTTCAAGGTGCACTGATGACCGAGACCACCGACGCCCCCACCACCGGCAAGCGCCGCGCCACGTTCAACACCCTCGAGGTGTCCGAGCTGCGCCGCCTGACCGAGGACTCCGTGGAGGTCACCTTCGCGGTGCCCGAGGAGCTCGCCGACGACTACGACTACGTGCCGGGTCAGTACGTGGCCCTGCGCAAGGAGCTCGACGGCGCCGAGGTGCGCCGCTCCTACTCGATCTGCGCCGTCCCGAAGCGCGGCGAGATCCGCGTGGCCGTGAAGAAGGACATCGGCGGCAAGTTCTCCACGTGGGCCAACGAGAGCCTCGAGGTCGGCGAGAAGATCGACGTGATGAACCCGCAGGGCGCGTTCACGTCCCGCACGCACGTCACCTCCCTCAACGACGCCCAGAAGGTGGCGGCCGAGAAGGTCGCGGAGAAGAAGGACACGCACCTGGTGGCGTTCGCGGCTGGCTCGGGCATCACCCCGATCATGGCGATCGCCAAGGCCGTGCTCGCGGCCTCCGAGACCTCGCGCTTCGACCTGATCTACGCGAACCGATCCGCCATGGACGTGATGTTCGCCGAGGAGATCGGCGACCTCAAGGACAAGTACCCGGCCCGGTTCACGGTGCACCACGTGCTCTCCCGCGAGCAGCGCGTGTCCCCGCTGCTCTCCGGCCGCATCGACGAGGACAAGCTCACCACCCTCCTGGACCGCGTGATCGACGTGGAGGGCACCGACGAGTGGTTCCTCTGCGGCCCGTTCGAGCTCGTGCAGCTCACGCGTGAGACGCTCGCCGCCCGCGGCGTGTCCGAGGACGACGTGCGCTTCGAGCTGTTCACCACCGGCCGCCCGGAGAACCCGCAGGGCCACTCCGGCCGCGTGGTGGAGGTGGACCCGAAGGGCGACAACGTGACCATCGAGTTCAACCTCGACGGCCTCACCGCCAAGGTCGAGTCCCCCACGTCTGCCCACGAGACCGTCCTCAACGCCGCGCTGCGCGTCCGCTCGGACGTGCCCTTCGCCTGCGCCGGCGGCGTGTGCGGCACCTGCCGCGCCAAGGTCGTCGACGGCGCGTACGAGATGGACGAGAACTACGCGCTCGAGAAAGACGAGGTGGAGAAGGGCTACGTGCTCACGTGCCAGACCCGCCCGACCTCCGACTCGATCACGCTGGACTTCGACGCCTGAGCGCCCGCCCACGAGACCGAAGGAGCCCCCGATGATCGAGATCACCGTCGAGAACGGCGTCGCCGAGATCGTGCTGGACGCCCCCCAGAGGATGAACGCCCTGGACGAGGCCGCGCTGGCCGAACTCCAGGCCGCCTACGAGCGGGCCGCCGCCGGCGTCGAGTCCGGCGAGGTCCGGGCCGTGCTGCTGCGCGGCGAGGGCCGCGGCTTCTGCGCGGGCCGCGACATCTCCGCCGTGGTCCCGGCCGAGGACGACGCCACCGCCTACCTGCGGGACAGGGTCACCCCGGTGCTGCGGGCCATGTCCGAGATCCCGGTGCCCACCTTCGCCGCGGTGCAGGGCGCCTGCCTGGGCGTGGGCCTGGGCCTCGCGATCGCCACGGACGTGGTGTACGTGGCCGAGGACGCGAAGATCGGCTCGCCGTTCGCGAACCTCGGGGCCACCCTGGACTCGGGCGGCCACTGGCTGTTCACCGAGCGCCTGGGCGCGCACCGCACCCTGGACCTGATCTACACGGCCGAGCTCCTCTCGGGCGCCGAGGCCGTCCAGGCCGGGCTGTTCTCCCGGGCCCTGCCCGCGGACGAGCTGCTCGAGTTCACCCGCGCGAAGGTCGCCCAGGTGGCCTCCGGCGCGACCCTCGCGTTCCGCGCGTCGAAGGAGCTCGTGGCCCAGGTCCGTGACCACCGCGTGGGCCTGTGGGAGTCCCTCGACGCGGAGAACATCGCCCAGGGCGAGCTCTGCGGCACCGCCGACTACGCCGAGGGCTTCCAGGCCTTCCAGGAGAAGCGGAAGCCGGAGTTCACCGGCCGCGGCTGAGCCGCCGCACCCCGCCACCGACGACGGCGCCGCACCCTTCGCACGAGGGGCGCGGCGCCGTCGTCGTCCCGGCTACGCCGCGTCACATTCCCGTCATCAGCCTGGATCGTGGCGTAAGTCACATGGGATCGTATACGGTGACGGGTGTCACTTCCCGACCGATCGGTCGGGAACCACACCGTCCTGCCGCCGCCTCACGGGCGGCCGCCGCCCCGCATCCCAGGAGCATCCATGAGCCACACCGTCGCATCCCCCGCGGCGCCCGCCCCCGCGCGCGATCGCCGCGAGGAGCGCAAGGTCATCGCCGGCACCGTCGTCGGCACCACCGTCGAGTGGTACGACTTCTTCATCTTCGCCCAGGCCACCGCGCTCGTCTTCGCCGCCCTCTTCTTCCAGCCGATGGGTGAGAGCGGCTCCCAGATCGCCGCGTGGGCCACCCTCGGCATCTCCTTCCTCATCCGCCCGCTTGGCGCGATCGTCGCCGGCCATCTCGGTGACCGCTTCGGCCGCAAGTTCGTCCTGTCCCTCACGCTGATCGGCATGGGCCTGGCCACCACCCTCATCGGCCTGCTGCCCACCTACGCCCAGATCGGTGTGTGGGCCCCGATCCTGCTCGTCGCGCTGCGCCTGCTGCAGGGCCTGTCCGCGGGCGGCGAGTGGGGCGGCGCGGCGCTGCTGTCCGTGGAGCACGCCCCCCACGGCAAGCGCGGCCTGTTCGGCTCCGCCCCGCAGATCGGCGTGCCGCTGGGCATGATCCTGGCCACCGGTGTGCTGTTCATCGTGCGCTCCACCATGTCCGAGGAGCAGTTCCTCACCTGGGGCTGGCGCATCCCGTTCCTGATCTCCGTGGTGCTCATCGTCGTCGGCTACCTGATCCGCAAGGCCGTCGAGGAGTCCCCGGTCTTCAAGGAGATGCAGCAGCTCAAGGTGGACGAGTCCGCCCCGCTGGGCGAGCTCTTCCGGCACCACACCAAGGAGGTCATCCTCGCCGCCGTGATCTTCGCCGCGAACAATGGCGTCGGCTACCTGCTCATCGCGTGGTTCTCGAAGTACGGCGGTCCGAAGGGCCTGGGCATGACCTCCTCCGAGGTGCTCATCGCGAGCCTCGTCGGCGGCGTCGGCTGGTTCATCTTCACCCTGCTCGGCGGCTGGGTCTCGGACAAGATCGGCCGCAAGCTGACCTTCGTCCTCGGCTACGGGTTCCTGATCATCTGGGCCTTCCCGCTGTTCGGGCTGCTCAACACCGCGTCTCTGCCGCTGTTCTCGCTGGGCCTGTTCGTCCTGACCCTGGGCCTGGGTCCGTCCTACGGCCCGCAGTCGGCGATGTACGCCGAGATGTTCCCGGCCCGCGTCCGCTTCTCCGGCGTCTCCATCGGCTACGCGCTCGGCACCATCATCGGCGGCGCCTTCGCCCCGCTGCTCGCCGACCAGCTCGTGAAGACCGGCTGGGAGAACGTGGCCTGGTACATCATCGTGATCTCCGCGATCTCGCTCATCGCCGTCCTGTTCGTCCCCAAGGGCATCCAGGACCGCGAGCTGCACGACGAGCAGGTCGTCGCCACCCGCTCCCACCCGGTGGTCCCGGCCTGATCCGGCCCGCCTGACGGGCTTCGCCCGTCCCCACCCCACGACGACGGCGGGTCCTCCTCCGGAAGGGCGCGCCGTCGTCGTGGGCGACCGGACCGGCGCCGAGGCCCCCCGGCACCCCCCCTCCCCCCGGGGGGTAACGCGGGGCTGGGGGCCCCCCGGCGGGGGGGGGCGGGGGCGGGGCCGGGCCTGGCGCGCCCGGGGC
>NZ_JAGXJK010000149.1:0-290 GCF_019091605.1 Micrococcus sp. GbtcB5 | reverse complement strand
CCGCGCGAGCGCGGGGCGGGCGGCTCCGGCGCCCTCGCCGCCGAGGGAGTCGCCGGCGTGCGCCACGGAGGGGGAGGAGACGTGGACGAAGCGCCGCACGCCGTGCCGCTGCGCGGCGTGCAGGAGGATGCGCGTGCCCTCGACGTCCACGGCCTCGTACTCGTGCTTGGGGCCGGACACGGACACCTTCGCGGCCACGTGCACCACGGTGTCCGCGCCGGACAGGGCCCCCTCGACGGCGGCCGGGTCGGCCACCGACCCGCGCACGTCCCGCGCACCGGGCACGCCCG
>NZ_JAGXJK010000148.1:0-292 GCF_019091605.1 Micrococcus sp. GbtcB5 | reverse complement strand
GCGCGCCGAGCAGGATGCCCAGGCCCCAGCCGTCCACGCCGCTGTTGTGGGAGACGACGGACAGGTCCGTGGCGCCCTGCTCGAGCAGGGCCGCGATGAGCTGCACGGGGTTGCCGGAGAGCCCGAAGCCGCCGACGGCCAGGGACGCGCCGTCCGGCACGCCCGCCACCGCCTCGGCGGGCGTGGCCACGGTCTTGTCGAGAGCCATGTCCGGGGTCCTTTCTGTCAGGGGCGGCCCGTCAGCGGAAGAGGATCAGGGCCTCGCCCTGGCCGCCGCCGCCGCAGAGCGAGA
>NZ_JAGXJK010000147.1:0-292 GCF_019091605.1 Micrococcus sp. GbtcB5 | reverse complement strand
GCGGCGGCACGCTGGGCGGCAGCCTTGTCGGCGGCGGCCTGCCCGGCAGCAGCCTGCTTGGCGGCCCAGCGCCCGGCGGCGGCCTGCTCAGCCGCGGCCTGCTCGGCAGCAGCCTGCTCAGCCGCGGCCTGCTCGGCAGCAGCCTGCCCAGCCGCGGCCTGCTCGGCAGCAGCCTCGTCTGCGGCGGACTGACGCTGCACGGTGGCGGTGCGCTCCACGGCGCCCGGGGCGGCCTCGGTGGCGTCCACGTCACCGGCCTCCGCGTCAGCCTGGGTCAGGCCCAGCTTCTGCG
>NZ_JAGXJK010000146.1:0-293 GCF_019091605.1 Micrococcus sp. GbtcB5 | reverse complement strand
ACCGGATTCAAACCTGCCATTTCACCTGGAAGATCGCACCACGGCCTCACTGCGCATCCTGGTGCCGCTGCGCCTGGGCCGGCTTTGGCCGGCACACCTAGCCTCTGTTCCAGGAATGGAAGCGCGGGCACGCTGAGCTCATCGAATACAGTCGCCCGACGGACCCGATCTGGGCGCTGCGCGACGGGGGCGATCGATGCCGCACTCATCCGCTCTTCTCCACCCAAACGTGCCATTGGTCCGGGTTTGGAGCGGTTACCGCTGTTCACCGAACGCCTGGTTGTATCGGTGAC
>NZ_JAGXJK010000145.1:0-294 GCF_019091605.1 Micrococcus sp. GbtcB5 | reverse complement strand
CATCAAGCGGAATCCCGAGATTTGTAGCAAGCTTTTTTACAAGAGTACACTTTGCATCAAGTGAGCGATCACCCACAAGCAACTGCACCCTGCTTTCGGAAATGGGCTTCAGCAAGCAGATCAGCACCTGCACTAGCCACTCATCCAAGCGCGCTTGAGCGATAGCAATACGGCCAATTCTATAAGCTAGATCGTCTTGATTTTCCACATCGCTCCTTATCGAATACACAAATTAGGCCCCGTCACACGTTGAACCGGAACTCCACCGAGTTCCGGCACATACCAACCTATGGA
>NZ_JAGXJK010000144.1:0-298 GCF_019091605.1 Micrococcus sp. GbtcB5 | reverse complement strand
GTTCCCTCGCACTGCATGGGTCCCCCCGCAGCCTGCGACGGGCCTGATCCTCCCCCCCGAGGTCGATGATCCACAGGCGGCAGCGGAGCGTGCACAAGCCCACGGTGCTCGAATCCTGCACCCGTTGACTGAGACGGACTGGGGGTCGTGCTCCGTGCTCATGTCTGGGCCGGCGGAGACAGTCATTGGCCTCTTCCGTGAGAATGCTGGCGGCGGGGCATGAGGACGATCACGGTGCACCAGGCCGTCGACGAAGACATCACGACAGCCGTTCGTGAGGGGGACTGCCGCACGGATA
>NZ_JAGXJK010000143.1:0-299 GCF_019091605.1 Micrococcus sp. GbtcB5 | reverse complement strand
TTAAAGTAGCGGCAGAGACTTTGAATTTTACCCAAACTGCGAAGAAATTAAACTCTGCTCAATCGAGCGTAACGGCGCAAATTAAAACGGTAGAGGCTGAGCTTGGTAGGCCGTTATTTGGGAGATTAGGAAAACGACTTTTCTTAACTGAAGCAGGAAGGAAGTTTCAACTATATGCCGATAAGATGATTGCGCTCAGTAACGAAGCAAAAATGGCTGTGAAAGATGATGAAGAAATAGCAGGTACATTAATAATTGGTGCACAAGAAAGTCAGTGTACATATAGACTTCCATCCATA
>NZ_JAGXJK010000142.1:0-301 GCF_019091605.1 Micrococcus sp. GbtcB5 | reverse complement strand
ACGATGGTGGGCCCCCCGAATGCCTGGTAGGCATCTGTGTAGATCCCAGCCATCACGGCGGCGCGTTCCGACGATGCCGTGTGGGGCATGAGTGTGCGCAGTACCCCGAGGAACGTTGGGCCGAACCCGGAGCCGACGCTCGCGGCCGAGGCGCCAAAGGCTGGGGAGGAACCGAGTGCGAGGGCGCCGATGCTCACTGCGGTGCCGAACGCCAGGGCACTGGTCGCATACAGGCTGATGGTGCGGGCGGGACGCCGCTGTAGGACGGAGGAGGCGGTGACTCCGGAGATCGCCAGTGCGA
>NZ_JAGXJK010000141.1:0-301 GCF_019091605.1 Micrococcus sp. GbtcB5 | reverse complement strand
GAGGGTGAGCGAGTGCCACTGACCGTCCGTGAGCAAGACCAGTTGCAGGCGGCGCAGTGGCAGCATCTCGTCTGCTACTACGTGCGGGACGCCGCCCAATGGCGCGGCGTGACCATCGACCAGGTGGCCGAGGAGACGCGCATGGGCCGAGACCAGTTCTGGAGGCTCATGCGAGGGGACGGCCCCATGCGCCGGGAGGACATCACAGATGTGACGCGCGCGCTAGGAATCAAGTTCAACGTACTGAGCGACGAGCCATCGCGAGCGGGTTCCGACTCCGAACCCTGAGTTGGCAAGAGAG
>NZ_JAGXJK010000140.1:0-301 GCF_019091605.1 Micrococcus sp. GbtcB5 | reverse complement strand
CGCGGCGGCCCGCGCCCGCGGCTTCGAGCCGGTGGGGCGCCGGGCGGGCGGACGGGCGGCGGCCTACCACCACGGCTGCCTGGTGGTGGACCACCTGAGCCAGCAGGAGGACGCGGCGCACACGCAGCAGGCCCGGTTCGCGGAGTTCGCCGACCTGTTCGTGCGGGCGTGCGCGCGCATGGACGTGCCCGCCTCCGTGGGCGAGATTCCGGGGGAGTACTGCCCGGGCGAGATCTCCGGGCAGGGTCCTGCGCCGACACACCCGGGGAAGCTGGCCGGCTCCGCGCAGCGGGGGGTGAAG